>JANLUG010000463.1:0-5905 GCA_031363335.1 Gammaproteobacteria bacterium | reverse complement strand
GAACTGGAGGCGCGCGTGCTCGACATCGCCGAGCGTGTGGCCAAGGTGCCGTCGGATATCCAACAGATCAACAAGCGCGCGGTGCACAGGCAGATGGATGCGATGGGTATCCGCGCCGGAATTCGCGCGGGTACGGAAATGCAGACGCTCGCGACGTTCACGCGCTCCACTCAGGCGCATCTCGCCGAGTTGCGACAGGGGCTCACCGAAGCGTTGACGAAGCGCGATCAGGAATTCGGCGACTACCGAACCACCAAGAAGTGACCGGACCGATCACGGAGGACCCATCCGCCCTGATGCAGTCGTTGGGCGACGGACGGGTCATCGAGTTCATCGCAGCGGAGAATCGCGCCGTGATGGAATTCACCGGGCGACCCGAGATGTGTCATTCCGGCGATGTCGTGCAGGGCGGCTTCGTGACGGCGTGGATCGACTCCGCGATGGCGCACGCTGCAATGCTCGCGACGGAAGGCGCGCTCGCGCCGGCGACGCTGGAAATCAAAGTGAGTTTCTTCCGCGCCGCCAATCCGGGACGGGTGCGCGCCGAGGGTTGGGTTGAGCGGATGGGTCGATCGATCGCGTTTCTCGAAGGACGCCTCACCACACTCGACGGCGACGTGTTGGCGATGGCGTCTTCGACAGTGAAACTGGTGCCGACCGATCGACCGTAGCTCCGAAAAAACGCCTTAGGCGGCTCGCAACGCGGCGATCCGCGTGTCGAGTGGCGGGTGCGACGCGAAGAGCGCGGCAAAACCCTGACGAGCACCACTCGAAATGCCGAAGGCGACCAGGGTTTCGGGCATCGTTTCCGGCATCTTCGTGGCGGCTTTCAGGCGCTCCAGCGCGGCGATCATGTTGTCGCGGCCCGCAAGTTGAGCACCGGCTGCATCCGCGCGGAATTCGCGATGCCGCGAGAACCACATGACGATGATGCTGGCGCCGATGCCGAGCACGACCTGCGCGATCATCGTGGTGATGAAGAAGCCGATGCCGTTGCCGCTTTCGCTGCGGAATACCGCGCGATCGATAACCGTGCCGATGATGCGCGCGAAGAAGATCACGAACGTGTTCATCACGCCCTGGATCAACGTCAGCGTGACCATGTCGCCGTTCGCAACGTGGCCGATTTCGTGACCGAGCACGGCGCGCACTTCTTCCGGACGCATGTTCTCCAGCAACCCGGTGCTCACCGCGACGAGCGCGTTGTTCTTACTCGCGCCGGTTGCGAAGGCATTCGGTTGCGTCGAGGCAGAAATCGCGACTTCCGGCATGCCGATGCCCGCCTTCTGGGCGAGGTCCTTGACGGTGTCGAGCAGCCAGCGCTCGGATTGGTTGCGCGGCTGATCGATCACCTGCGCGCCGGTGGAGCGCTTCGCCATCCACTTCGAGATCAACAGCGAGAAGAACGAACCGCCCATGCCGAATACCGCGGCGAAGATCAGCATTCCCGTCAGGTTGATGCCGATGCCCTGCTGGTACATGAACTGCTCGAGACCGAGCACGCGAAACGTGATGCTGGCGAGCAGGATGACTGCGATGTTGGTACCCAGGAACAGCAGAATACGCATGAATCGAATCTCACTCCTTGACTGATCTTTGGACCTGGAAACGGCCGTTCAGTGCCGTTGCCGCCACTGTCATTGTATGGGGTTGGCCACGCGCCGATTCAAGCGTCGGGTTCGCTATCATCTGCGATTCGCAAAGGAGACCGGAATGGATGTGTTGTACCTCGTGCGTCACGGCGAGACCGAGTGGAATCGGCAGCGCCGGATGCAGGGACGCCTGGACTCCAGGCTGACGAGCGAAGGTCGTGCGCACGCGCGCAAGCACGGCGAACTGCTGGCGCGCGAGACGGTGGAGCACATGCTGGTGTCGCCACTCGGCCGCACGCGAGAGACCGCCGAACTCATCCTGCAAGGCTGCGAGATTCCGGTGACTTACGACGCGCGGCTGGTCGAGCGCCATTGTGGGGCGTGGGAAGGGCTGACGATCGACGAGATTGCCGAACGCTATCCCGAAGAATGGGCCGCGCGGTCGCTCGATCCGTTCCATCATCGGCCGCCCGCCGGGGAAAACCTGCCCGACATGCTCGAGCGCATCGTGCCGCTCGCAGGCACGCTCGATGATCTGCCCGTTCGGAAGCTGGCCATCGTCTCGCACGGCATCAGCGGGCGCGTGTTGCTGACGCATTTCCTCGGGCTGAAACCGTCCGAAGCGGACCGCGTCCGGCAACCGAACGATCTCGTGTACCGACTGTCGTTCTCGGGCGGTGCGGTCTCGTGCGATCACTTCCGGGACGGCGAGGGTCCGCATCCGGGGCTCTTCATGTACGCGCCCGATCAGGTCGGCTAGTTGCCCATTCGGCGCGCCGGCACCGTACAATCTTCAACTCGCATTCGTTATCCGGAGTACGTCGATGAAAGTAGATGGCGGAGTGGGCTGGGATCTCGACAAGGTCGGCGCAGAAGCCAAAGCGCTGGAAGAAATGGGCTACAGCGGCGTCATGACCGCGGAGACATCGCACGATCCGTTCTTCCCGCTCGTGGTCGCGGCGATGAACACGCAGCGCGTCGAGTTGATGACGGGCATCGCGGTGGCGTTCGCGCGCACGCCGATGCTGCTCGCCAACATCGGCCACGATCTGAACGCCGTCTCTAAGGGGCGATTCGTATTGGGTATCGGCTCGCAGATCCGTCCGCACATTGCAAAACGTTTTAGCATGCCGTGGTCGGCGCCGGCCGCGCGGATGCGCGAGTTCATTCTTGCCATGCGCGCGATCTGGGCGACGTGGCACGAAGGCAAGCCGCTGGAATTCGCCGGGCGTTTCTACACGCATACGTTGATGACGCCGTTCTTCACGCCGACGAACAACGAGTACGGCGCGCCGCGCGTATTCCTTGCCGCCGTCGGTCCGTTGATGACCGAAGTGGCGGGCGAAGTGGCCGACGGCGTGATCATTCACGCGTTCACCACCGAGAGATATCTGCGCGAGACGACGTTGCCGGCGCTGGAGAAAGGTTTCGAGCGCGCCGGAAAGACGCGCAAGGATTTCGAGATCAGCTATCCGGTGTTCGTCGTCACAGGCAAGGACGACAAGGCCATCGACGCGGCGAAGGTTGCGACGAAGCGTCAGATCGCCTTCTACGGATCGACGCCCGCATACAAGCCCGTGCTCGATTCGATCGGCGTCGGGCACCTGCAAAGCGACCTGAACAGCATGTCGAAGCAGGGTCGTTGGGAAGAGATGGGTCAGCTGATCACCGACGATATCCTCAAGGAATTTGCTGTGATCGGCACACCGTCGACGATTCCCGGGCAGATCAAATCCCGCTACGGCGACCTGATCGACCGCACGTCGGCGGCGTATGCGAACATCGAGGCCGACGACCGCAAGAACATCATCCGCGAATTGACGAATTAGTCCGGAGGCACAATGAAAGTCGACGCCGGGCTCGGGCATCAGCTCGAGCGGGTTCCCGCTTCGGTCAAAGACATCGAAGCGATGGGTTTCGACGGTGTTCGCACCGCCGAGATGAATCACGATCCGTTCTTTCCGCTGCTGTTGGCCGCGGAGCATACGTCGAAGATCGAGTTGATCAGTTCGATCGCGGTCGGTTTCGCGCGCAGCCCGATGCTGCTCGCGAACATCGGTCACGATCTGAACGCCTACTCTAAGGGGCGCGTAACGATCGGTCTCGGCTCGCAGATCAAGCCGCACATCACGAAACGCTTCAGCATGCCGTGGGGTGCACCCGCCGCGAAGATGCGGGAACTCGTGCTTGCGATGCGCGCGATCTGGGCGAACTGGTACGACGGCACGAAGCTCGAGTTTGTCGGCAAATTTTACAACCACACGTTGATGACGCCGGCATTCACGCCCGAAAACAAAGAGTACGGCGCGCCGAAGGTGATTCTGGCGGCGGTCGGTCCGCACATGACCGAAGTAGCCGGCGAAGTCGCCGACGGAATGATCATCCACCCGTTCAGCACGCTGCCGTTCATCGAGAGTGTGACGCTGCCGGCGATCGAACGCGGCTTGGCGAAAGCCGGGCGGCGCCGCGAGGACTTCGAGATTTCGTACTCGAACTTTGTCGTATCGGGCCGCACCGAGGAAGAGTTCAAGAAGGCGAAGCAGGCGAACAAGGAACGCATCGCGTTCTACGGATCGACGCCGGCGTATCGCGGCGTGTTGGAATCGATCGGAGTGGGCGATCTGCAGACCGAGTTGAACACGATGTCGAAGCAGGGCCGCTGGAAGGAGATGGGCGGTCTCATCACCGACGAAATTCTCGAGGAGTTTGCGGTGGTCGGTGAACCGCAAACGATCGTGCCGGAGATGAAGCGTCGCTACGGCGCGTTCGTCGATCGCAGTTCCGCGTCGTTCGAGTTCGTCGACCGCGAGCAGCGTAAGGCGATGATCGCCGACTTACGGAGCGCCTGAGCCATGGCGCTGCCGCGCGAGCTGGCGCTCGATTCTTCGCAGATCGACGAAATGATGGCGAGCCTGTGGAACATGCGTGTTGCATCGATCGGGCCGCACGACCGCATCAACCTGACGCCGATGTGGTTCGGTTGGGCCGGCGGACGCATCTATTTCTACGGGCGCGGCCAGAAGGTGGTCAACCTGCGCCGCAATCCGGTCTGCACCGTGCTCGTCGATCGCAACGAGAAGTTCCCGGAACTGCAGGCGGTGATGTTGCAGGGGCGCGCGATCGTGCTCGAGGACGCCGCCGCCGAAGCGGCCGATCCGCATCTGGCGCATGCGCGGATTCAGATGGGCCGAAAATACAACGGCGGCCACGGCGCGGCGGCGGTGGAAGATCCGCCGCCGAACGGCGCAAGCGCCGGCGGCCGTAACCGGCGTTGGGTGGTGGTGGTGCCCGATCACACCGTCACGTGGGACAACTTCAAGCTGGGCAGGCGCGGCTGATGCCGTTGAAGGAACTCGCGGCTGCCGCCGTCGGGATTCCCGAATACCAATTTGAGCCGGCGACGGGCGTCAGCGCGTTCGACCTGTCAAGTCACGCACGCGCAGGGCAGGCGCTGCAGTTCGGGCTCGACACACCCGGCAACGACCACAACGTCTACGTACTCGGCCCCGACCGCAGCGGCCGTATGACGGCGACGCGGGAGTTCGTCGAAGGATGGGCGCAGGGCCGAGCGCCCGCGGACGACTGGATCTACGTCGTCGACTTCGAAGCGCCGTCGACGCCGCGGCCGATCCGTCTGCCGGCAGGGACCGGACGCCGCTTCAAATCGGCCGTGGAAGAGATGGTCCCGGTGCTCGCGCGGGAGCTCGCGTCGGCGTTCGGCAGTGAATCGTATCAACGCCAGGCTACGACGCTGCGGGCGCAGAACGACGCGCAGATTCAGAGCCAGCTGAACGCGCTCGAAGCGGACGCGCATGCGGCGCGTTTGTCGATCATCAACACGCCGCAGGGCGCGATCGTCGCTGCCATCGGCGACGACGGCAATCCGATGCCGGTCAACATGCTGCCGCCGGATCAGCGCGCTCAACTGGAAGAGCGCAGCAGGCCGCTGATCGAACGTATGGCGGAGATCAATCGCGATGCGGCGAGATTCCAACGCCAGTTCTTCGAAACGCTGAAAGGCTTCAATCGGGATATGGCGGCGCGCGCCACAGAAGGTCTGTTGGCGGGATTGCGCGACCGGTTTCATTCGTTCGGTCAGCTGGTCGAATGGATCGACGGACTGCGGCGCGATCTGGTCGAACATCATGAGCTGTTGGTGACGACCGAAGATGGTGTCGTCGCGCCCCGGACCCAACGTTCCGAGCGGCGCTACTACATAAATCTGTTGGTCCATCCCAGTCGGGAAAAGCATCCGCCGGTGATCTGCGAAAACAATACGCCATACGAGAACCAGGTTGGATTACTTGATTAAC
>JANLUG010000456.1:0-4001 GCA_031363335.1 Gammaproteobacteria bacterium | reverse complement strand
GTCGACCGCCACCGGTACCGCGGTCGGATCTACCCCCACATAAATCAGCACGTCTTCGGTATAGCCGAGCAGCAGGAAGGTGACTCCGCCGCCGACCAGTGCGAGCCACAGTGCCTGACGCACGACGGCGGCGACCTCCGCTTCGCGCTTCGCGCCGTGCAGTTGTGATACCGCCGGGGTCACGGCCATGACCACGCCGGACATGAACAGCATCAGCGGCCAGAACAGATTGCCGCCGAGTGCGACGCCGGCGAGATCCGCCGGACTGACGCGCCCCGCCATGATCGCGTCGGCAACCCCCATCCCCATCTGCGACAACTGCGTGACGATCATCGGCAGCGCCAATCGCGTGAGCGCGCCGAACTCGACGCGCGCCAACGACTTCAGCGGTGTCGAAAACGACACAGTCGCGGTGACGTGCGGGGACGGCTGCATCGATGAGCGCTTAAGAAAAACGGCCGGTCATTCTAGCCGCATGCGCTGCGGGACATTCATATACTGTGCCTTAGGATCACCGGATCTCGATAGCCGCTTTCTATCGGGGTCATTCATAGATTCGAATTCCCCTCGCGACGAGAACTCTTATACTGCCTCTCGTCACACAGAGAGGTTATGACGCCATGGATCTGAAGAAGAGCAAGACTCTGAACAACCTGAAGGACGCTTTCGCCGGTGAATCGCAGGCCAACCGTCGTTACCTGTACTTCGCAGCCAAAGCAGACGTCGAAGGCGAGAACGATGTGGCCGCGGTATTCCGCTCCACCGCCGAAGGCGAAACCGGACACGCGCACGGCCATCTGGAATACATGGAAGCCGTCGGCGATCCGGCAACCGGTCTGCCGATCGGCAGCACGTCGAACAATCTGAAAGCAGCCATCGCCGGTGAAACGCACGAATACACCGAC
Source organism: Gammaproteobacteria bacterium (assembly GCA_031363335.1). Lineage (GTDB taxonomy): Bacteria > Pseudomonadota > Gammaproteobacteria > Pseudomonadales > Azotimanducaceae > DATJGR01. The sequence continues at coordinate 3,096 of JANLUG010000456.1, read as the reverse complement.
ATGTATCCGGGCATGGCGAAAACTGCTCGCGATGAAGGCTTCGACGAAATCGCCGATTGGTTCGAAACGCTCGCGAAGGCGGAACGTTCGCACGCGAACCGCTTCACGAAGGCGCTGGGCGCGCTCGGCTGAGTCAACGCATTCCGGCCCGCTACTACTAACTAGCAGGGCCGGTCGGAACGAAGGGGTCGGGTCATCCGCGACCCCTTTTTTTCGCGGGCCCGTTTTCGTGAGCCTGTTCTGGATCAATCCCCGACGAGGTAGTGCCTGATGGCTGGAATACGCGAAGGAAACCTCGAGGCGCCGAAACGCAGCCCGCTCGACTGGCAGAATCCGGAGTTCTACGCGAAGGATTCGCTGTATGAAGAACTCGAACGCGTTTTCGACATCTGCCACGGCTGCCGACGTTGCGTCAGTTTGTGTGATTCGTTTCCGACGCTGTTCGATCTGGTCGACGAATCGCCCACGCTCGAGGTGGACGGCATCGATAAAGCCGACTACACGAAGGTCGTCGATCAGTGCTACCTGTGCGACCTGTGCGCAGAAACGAAATGCCCCTACCTGCCTCCGCACGAGTGGGCGGTGGACTTCCCGCACCTGATGCTGCGCGCCAAGGCATATCGCTTCCGCAACGGCGACACTAAATGGCGCGACCGGCTGATCACCACCACCGATCCGGTTTTCAACACGCTGTCCACACCGGGCATCGGCCAACTCGCGAACGGCGTCATCCAGAGTTCCGTCATGCGCAAGGTCATCGACAAGGCGATCGGCCTGCATCCCAAGGCGCCCGTGCCGAAATTCCATACGCGCACCTTGAGTAAGCGGTTGGGCGAATACCAAGACGTCGAAGCGCCTGCGCAGTCCACCGACCGCACGCGCGGCAAAGTTGCGGTATACGTTACGTGCTACGGCGAGCACAACGAACCCGAAGTTGTCGAGGACCTGGTCGCCGTGCTCAACCACAACGGCATCTCCGTGCGCCTGCTTCAGGATGCGCGCTGCTGCGGCATGCCGAAACTCGAACTCGGCGATCTGAAAGCCGTCGAGAAGCTGAAGGATGCGAACCTGCCGATTTTCCTCGAGGCGATCGACGCCGGATACGACCTGATGAGTCCGATCCCGTCGTGCGTGCTGATGTACAAGCAGGAAGTGCCGTTGATGTTCCCCAACGATGCCGCCGTGGCGCGCGTGAAGGCCGCGTTCTTCGATCCGTTCGAATATCTGATGCTGCGTCACAAGGCGGGGCTCATCCGGACCGAATTCAGCCAATCGCTCGGCACGATCGCATATCACGTCGCCTGCCATCAGCGCGTGCAGAACATCGGCATGAAGACGCGCGACTTCATGCAGTTGATTCCCGACACGACCGTCGCCGCGATCGAACGTTGTTCCGGTCACGACGGCACATATGCGCTGAAGAGCGAGACGTACGAAAAGGCGATGAAGATCGCTCGACCCGTGGTCACGCGTGTCGAGCAGGCCGGCGCGGACCACTACGGATCCGACTGTCCGATGGCCGGACGAATGATCCAGCACGGGCTCGAAGCAAAGGGCTCGACCCTGCGCGCAGAACACCCGATCAGCCTCGTGCGGCGCGCCTACGGAGTCTGAAGGAGAGATATGAAACTCGACCGATCCAAGATCTGGAATCTGGAAGATTACGCGACCAAGCGCTCGGCCTTCCGCGCCGAAGTGATCGCGCACAAAAAAGTCCGGCGTATTTCGCTCGGGCCGCACGCGACGCTCGTATTCGAAGACTTCACGACCATGAAGTACCAGGTGCAGGAGATGCTGCGCGTCGAACGGATCTTCGAAGCCGATGCGATCAACGACGAGATCGCCTCCTACAATCCGCTGATCCCCGACGGCAACAACTGGAACGCGACGTTCATGATCGAGTACGAGGACGTCGCCGAACGCCGCGTCGCGCTCGCGCAACTGATCGGCGTGGAGCATCGCGTGTGGGTGAAGATCGCCGATCACGCGCCGCAGTTTGCGCTGGCGAACGAAGATCTGCCGCGCAGCAACGACGAGAAGACGGCGGCCGTGCATTTCCTGCGCTTCGATCTACCGCCTGCACAGGTCGCCGCCGCCAAATCCGGCGCGGCCATCGCGATCGGCATCGATCATCCCGCGCTTCCCTATCGCGTTGATCCGCTTCCGGACGCGGTGCGCGCGAGTCTGGCGGGCGATCTCGATTGAATCGTCTGATGGGCGGCCTCGGACAGCGCCTTGCGCGCTATTTGGCGGCGCCTGCGAAGTACTACAAGCCGACCGTCGTCAGCGGCGGTGAAGTGCGTTGGCCCGACTTCATCCAACCGTGCGACGTGCTGCTGGTGGAGGGGTCTTCCCGGATCAGCACGGCAATCAAATACCTGACGCAATCGACGTGGTCGCATTCGGCAATCTGCGTCGGCGACGCAGCGCCGGTTCCGCTGGTGGAAGCCGACGTCGAACTCGGCGTGTCGGCGGTGCCGTTCGCGAAATACGTCGAATCGAACGTGCGGATCTGCCGACCCGTCGGATTGAGCAACGATGATCGCGCGCGCCTCATCGACTTCGTCGTCGCGCACATCGGCAACACATACGACCTGCAGAACGTTTTCGATCTGGCGCGCTACCTGTTTCCAACGCCACCGATCCCGACTCGGTGGCGTCGTCAGCTGCTCACGTTCGGCAGCGGCGAACCGACCAAGGCGATCTGCAGCTCGTTGATCGCCGAAGCATTCGAATCAGTGCGTTATCCGATCCTGCCCGATCTCGAGTCGCGCGCGGACGGCGCGAACATCCGCTGGGTCTACAAGGTCCGCTCGCACACCGCGTACACCCCTCGCGACTTCGACCTCTCCCCGTACTTCTCAATCGTCAAGCCAACCATCGAGCAGCGCTTCGACTATCACGACTTCCCGTGGCTCGAACACGCATGACGTGCGCTTTGATTCCCGGTGGAGGTGAAGCGTGTGCTGGTAGTCCGGTGGAGGTGGCGACTTGACGCGCCGGACACGCTCGAGCCGTCCCTGAGCGCTCCGAACGGCGCCATCTATGGCGCCCCTCTGGGTTCCGTAACGGGACGGCGCATCAAGCCTCCACCGC
>JANLUG010000455.1:0-4979 GCA_031363335.1 Gammaproteobacteria bacterium | reverse complement strand
GCTTCGCGCGCTCCAGCAATCCGGAGCTCATACGGGTTGCGTCCTGCTCTTCGATCTCTGCGAATCCCGTGGTCGTCACTTGTAGCTCCTTCTAACGCAGCAGCCGGATCATACTGTATGTTCATCCACTATGGACGGGCCGCAGTCCTTACTTTCGTTGGCTCTGGCGGGTGCTCGCGCTCCTCAGGAAGCAAGCTTCGTTTAACTGGAGGGTCGCACGGGGACGGTCCGCTGCCTCTACACCATCATCCCGCCGCTGGGAAACAACGTCTGCCCTGTGAAATACGACGACTCGTCGCTGGCGAGAAACACTGCCGTGTTGGCGATCTCGAGCGGTTTGCCGAGGCGACCCATCGGCGTCATCGCCATCATCATCTGACGTCCCTCCGGGTCGTCGCGCATGCCTTGCGTCATCGGCGTCTCGATGAAGCCGGGGCCAATTGCGTTGACGCGGATGCCGTGGCCGACCAGTTCCATCGCGAGCACTTTCGTGAGCATCTCGACGCCGGCTTTCGACACGTTGTAGTCGGCGGCGCCGGTCAGCGGAACGCGCGCGGCGACCGAGGCGATATTGATGATGCTGCCTTTGATGCCCGCCTCGATCATGTGCCGCGCCACAGCGCGGTCGGTGAGCATCACGCCGGTCAGATTGATCTTCAGCACGCGCTCCCAATCCGCCACCGATTTGTTGATGAGATGGTTCGCGGTCGGGTCTTCCGAACGTTGTCGCACTTCGCCGCTGACGTAATTCGCGTTGGAAACACCGGCCGCCGCGAGCACGCAGTCGATACGGCCGAACTCTTCGACGGCGCGGCGCACCAGCGTGTCGATGTCTTCTTCGCGGCCGACGTCGGCGATGACGAACACCGCACGGCGATTGAAGCTCGCCTCGATCTCACGCTTCGTTTCGGCGCCGCGTTCCGGATTCAGATCGGCGAGCACGAGATCGGCGCCTTCTTCTGCAAAGCGCCGGGCCGTCGCGCGGCCGAGCCCGCTGGCGCCGCCAGTGATGATTGCGACGCGGCCTTCCAGTCTGGGATTCGACATACGGGTGTGCCTTCGGTGATGAACGATTGCGCGAACGATGCAGCGCGGATCGAGGCAAAGCAATCGCGAGCGACGCGCAGAGAGCTTGCACAGATGCGGGCTTTCGGCTGACACGCATGTCGTCCGCCGCCGCTTCGAACGGCCCCGGTCAACCGGTATTCCTATGCCATTGACGACGAACGTATCGAATCGGAGGTCAAGTGATGGAACGCAGCGTCGTAGGTAACCACGCAGGTAAGCAAGATGGCTCGGCCCGTGTGGCCGATACTTCGCAGTTGCGGTTCGATCCGCTGCGCAGGAACAAGACGGTGCGAATGTATGCCAGGTGCCTGCTGCTGAGTCTCGTGTCATTCGCCCCTATTCCTCGCTGAGTCTTTTTTTGTAGTTCGGCGGTATCCCGCTGCAGGCGGATCGGGTCTTATCTGGCAGTATTTCCCCGAGACCGGATCGCCTTGACCGAGCGGCCCTACATTGCAGTCGTCATGCGCGCGCAGCGCGGGGATCTGGCTGCCTTCACCGAGCTCGTGATCGCGTTCCAGGATCTCGCAGTCGGCACGGCATTCGGCTGGCTCGGCGAGATCGAACTGGCGCGCGACGCAACGCAGGAAGCGTTTCTCGAGGCGCATCTGCATCTGAAAGAGCTGCGCGAACCGGCGGCGTTTCCTGCGTGGCTGCGCAAGCTCGTCGTCAAACACTGCGATCGGACCACACGAAAGCCGCGCGTGACGCTGGCAAACATCGAGCTCGGGGCCGAGGTGGCTGCGGCGTCATCCGATCCGGTCGCGACAATCGCGGCCCACGAGCGGGCCGAGTGGTTGCGCCTGGCAGTGGAAGGGCTGCCGGCGACCGAACGTATGGTGGTGGCGCTGCATTACTTCGCCGATGTGTCCGGGCCGGCACTCGCTGACTTTCTCGAACTGCCGCTATCGACCATCAAGAAACGACTGCGCCGCGCCCGCGCGCGCCTTCGTGAAGAAGGGGGCCGACTCATGCAGAAAACCATCGACACGATACGTCCGTCGAAAACGCGCGAGTTCGCCGAAGAGGTGACGTTTTTTCTGGCGTTGCGCGCCGGCGATCTCGCACAGGTGCGGCAGATGCTCGTGCGTTCGCCCGAGCTGGCGCATGCGCAACAGCAATGGGAGCCGAGCCTCGTCTACGAAGGCGTGCTGCCGTTCGCATCGCGTGCCACGGCGTTGCTCACATCGATCGAGCGCGACGACATCGAAATGCAGGCGTTGTTGCTGAACGCGGGTGCGGATGTCGACGGTATCTGCGGTTGCGCGACCGGCGAGTCACCGGTGTGGGCGGCGGCACTGCTCAATCGGCTCTCCCATCTGCGCGAACTGCTGAAGCGCGGTGCGAATCCGAACGTTGTCGCGGCATCCGGCAACACGCCGTTGCACGTTGCCGCGATGCGCGGCTATCGCGACGCTGCCGTCGAGTTGCTGGCGCACGGCGCGCGCACCGATCTCGTCGATACGCATGGCCGCACGCCCGTCGATTGGGCGAAGTCGAACGGCCACGACGAACTCGTCGGGGTCATCGAATCGCGCACGACGACCGAGGCGCGACCGCCGAGCGGCGAAGGTCTTGCCGCCGCGAGTACCGAAACGCTGTTCAGCGGCATCAAGGCGCTCGACTTGTTCGTGCCGATTCCTCGCGGCGGACTCGTCCGGTTTCCGTTCATGGCCGGCGTCGGCATGGTGGTGCTGTTGGGCGAATTGTCCAAAAGGATGACAACGCGCGGCAACGGACGCGCGTTGTGGACCGGCTTCACGCAGCGGCCGTTCGATTTGCGCGACTGGGAAGCCGAAATGGCGGAGCTGGGTCTCGCCGCGCGGGTTCAGCACAGCCTCGTCGGCTACGACGCGAATCCGCAGCAGCGTCGCGACGCATTCGTGGCCGGCGTAGACCGCGCCGTGGCAATGCGCGACGACGGTCGCGACGTGCTGGTCGTGTTGCTGTGTGAAACGGGCTTCGAGAGCGACGTCGACGCGAGCCTGGTTCGTCTGTCGGATAATCGTGGCGCCGGATGCATCACCACGATCGTCGTCACGCCGTTTCCGGAGAAACCCGAAGCCGTGTGGAGCGAACTCGCGCCGCCGTACAAAGCGCAGATCGTGCTGGACCGCCGGCGTGCGAAGAAACTGCTATTCCCCTCGATCGATCCGTTGGTTTCGCTGTCGGAATTGCTGACCGCCGGGAAGCTCGGGTCGAGACATGCGGACATCGCAACGCGGGCGAGGCAGTTGATCGCGCGATATGTCGCCATCGATCCGCAGTTCGAGCTGTTCGGTACCGCGCACGAGGCGGCAGTCGACCCGGACATCGTTCGCGCACATCGGCTGCTCGGCTATCTGCGGCAACCGTTCCTGGTGGCGGAGCCGTTCACCGGTCGGTCTGGCCAGTGGGTCAGCGAAGACGAATTGCTGGACGACGTGGAGGCGATCCTCAGTGATCGCGCGGTCGACTCAGTTGAAACGTCAGGTGTGACTTCACGGTAGGCCATTCGGCCGCGACGATGCTGTACACGCAGGTGTCGCGCAGCGTCCCGTTAGTGGCGCGTTGATGGTTGCGCAGAATGCCGTCGAGCTTCGCACCGAGGCGTTCGATCGCGCGGCGGCTCTGATGATTGAAGAAGTGCGTGCGGAACTCGACCGCGATGCAGTCGAGCGTTTCGAAGGCGTGGCCGAGCAGCAGCAGCTTGCTCTGCGTGTTCACGTCGCTGCGTTGCACGCTTTTGCGGTACCAGGTGGAACCGATCTCGACGCGCCGGTTCGTCGCATCGACGTGCATGAACGTCGTCATTCCAACCGGCTTTAGCGACGTGTTGTCGATGATGGTGAACGGCAGCATGGAGCCGTCCGCCTGCAGCTTCAGGCGTCGCTCGATTTCCGCCGCCATCCAATCGGGTTGCGGAACGTTTGTGTACCAGAGCTTCCACAACTCGCCGTCGGCAACGGCTTCGCGCAGATCGTCGTGATGACTGCGATCGAGCGGCGCCAACGTGACGCGCGCGCTCTGCAACGTAACAGGCTGTAACCAGCTCATGAATCAGGATCTCTAACGAGTCTGAAGAGGTGCGCGTTCAGCGCCCGACGAATTTCGGTTCGCGCTTTTCGAGGAACGAACGGACGCTCTCTATCGAGTCTTCCGTCTTGCGCAACTCCGAAATGCGCGCGATCGCCCACTTTCCGGTATCGCGCCAATCGGGATCGAGGGTGCGACGCAGACCCGCCTTCAGCGCCTTCACTGCGAGCGGCGGATTCGCGGCGATCTTCTGCGCGATTGCCATCGCCGTGGGCAGCAGTTGTTCGTGCGGCACCACGCGCGACACCAGGCGAATCTCTTTCGCCTTTTCGGCGTCGATCACCTCACCGGTGAACAGCAGCTCCGCGGCCCACTCGCGCCCGACGATCTGCGCCAGACGACCGAGCCCGGCCGCGTCGCAACACAAGCCCCGCACCACGAACAGCTCGGCAAACTTGGCGCGCTCCGATGCGACGCGAATATCCGCCATCAGCGCGAGTTCCATACCCCAACCGACCGCAGGCCCGTTTACCGCCGCGATCACCGGAATGTCGGTGTGCAGCAGCGCATCGGCCGCCGGCGTCAGCCCGCCGGTCCTCTTGCCGCGTTCGATCGCTTCCGGCGGCGGTCCCGACGTACCGCCGAGAATCTGTTTGACGTCGTCGCCGGCGCAGAACGCGCGACCTTCTCCGGTGATGATGAGCGCCGCCGCGTTGGACGACCGCACCGCATCTTCCAGCTCCATATATAAGGTGTACGTCAGCGAATTCATCGCTTCCGGACGCCGCAGCGTAATGACGCCAACGGCGCCGTCCATTTCATAACTCAACTCTTTGAATGCCATCGACCAGCCCCCCGGATTTCATCCGACACTATGTGAACGTAGAACGTGTTTCAAC
>JANLUG010000441.1:0-1728 GCA_031363335.1 Gammaproteobacteria bacterium | reverse complement strand
GCCGCCGCGATCCGCCCGCGCGAGTCGCGCGTCACGATCGACAACAACTCTTGCTCGCTGCGCTGCGGATCGTCGTCGCTGTGGAGACGAGGCGTGCGCTCCCATACGTTTGACGGCAGGAACGACAAGAACCGGCGCATCTGGTTGAACGCGTCCTGCTCGTCTTCGGCGATGTTATCGATCACGCCGCTCTTGGCGTGAACCTCCACTCCGCCCAACTCCTCCTTCGTGCGTTTGACGCCCAACGCGCGCTCGACGAGCGCGGGACCGCCGATCAACACCTGCGCGGTGTGCCGCGTCATCACGGCAAAGTGCGATGCGACCAGACGTCCGGCTGGAAAACCCGCGACTGCACCGAGCGCGGCGGACGCAATTGGTATCTGGCCCAGCGCATCCGCGATCACCTTAAATCGTGGCTCGGCGAAAACCGGTTCGCCAACGGTTCCGCCCTTGCGCCCGCCGCCGCGAACGCTACCGCCTCCACCTTCGAGCAACCGTACTAGCGGCACGCGATATTGAAGCGCGAGATGTTCGGCGTAGACGCTCTTGCGCAAGCCGGCGGCGTTCGGCGAGCCGCCCTTCAACGTGAAATCTTCGCCCCCTACCACGATGCGGCGGCCGGAAACCTTGCCGAACCCGACGACATAGTTAGCCGGGACGTAGTCTATGACCTCGCCGGAATCGGAATAGTCGGGAATCGCCGTCGCGCGGCCATGCTCTTCGAATGAGTCTGCGTCCAGCAATGCAACGATGCGTTCACGTATCGTCAGACGACCGCGAGCGTGCTGCTTTGCAATGGCGTCCTTGCCGCCCTGTCGCAACGCCAACAGACGGCGTCGCTCCAGGTCTTCGACTTCAGATTCCCACGACATCCCAACGACTCGAGGAGGGGGCGTGATCAGGCGGGATTCTTGAACGCCGGCGCGCGTTTCTCGAAATTCGCTTTCACTGCTTCAATCTGGTTCGACGTTCCGATCAACGCGCCTTGCAGCGATTGCTCCAACTCCAGGCCGGTGGCCGGATCGGCGTGCCACGCAACTTCGAAGAGGCGCTTTGCGGCACGGATCGCATCCGGAGACTTTCCGGCGATTTCGCGGGCCAATTCGAGCGCAGCCTGCAACGGATCGTCCGCAACGCGAGTCACCAACCCAAGTGCCTTGGCTTCAGTACCGCTCAGAACGCGTCCGCTGAACGTCAGTTCCTTCGCAACGTCGAGCGGCACCAGGTCCCGCAACGTCTGCGTCAACGACATGTCCGGAATCAGACCCCACTTGATCTCCATGACAGAGATCTTCGCGTCGGGCGACGCGATTCGAATATCGGCCCCGAGCGCAATCTGGCAACCGCCGCCGTAAGCGACGCCGTGGACTGCCGCGATGACCGGGACCGGCAAGCGCTTCCAGATCATCGCCGGCCGTTGGGCGCGATTCTCGGGTTGGTCGCTGGAACGTTGAAACAGGTTCGGCGCGGCTGCCCGCGGCGCGCGTTCACCGCTGCCCGCCATACCTTGGAAACTCGAGAAATCGAGTCCGGCGCAGAACGAACCACCTTCGCCGCTGAGCACCACGACCCGCACCCCGGGTTCGGTCTTCAGTCGCTCACCAGCCTCAGCGAGAGCGGAGAACATGGCACCGTCGAGGGCATTGCGTTTGTCGGCGCGAATCATCTTCACATCGGCGATGCCGTGCGAGATCGAGATGTGGACGCGGCCTGCGAGCTGACTTCCAG
>JANLUG010000417.1:0-2372 GCA_031363335.1 Gammaproteobacteria bacterium | reverse complement strand
CGCGCTGTGGCTCGGCATCGTCAACGCGCTGCTACGGCCGATCGTGCTGCTGATTACGTTGCCGTTCACGCTGATCACGCTCGGCCTGTTCATTCTCGTCGTCAACGCGGCGATGTTCGGTCTCGTGGCGGCGTTGCTCGACGGATTCAACCTGAGCGGCTTCGGCGCCGCGCTGCTCGGCGCCATCGTCGTCAGCATCACGTCGTGGCTCGCGTCGTCGTTCATCGGACCAAAAGGCCGGTACGAAGTGATCGTGACGCAGCGCCGCTCTTGATGTTTCAAGAGCCCGATCGCCGGCGGATCTATCTGCTGCGGCATGCCGAAGCGGCGTATCTGAAGGACGGCGGCACGCCGGTTGCCGACACACGTATCGTCGGGTTGACCGCTGACGGAGAAGATCAGGCGCGGCGCCAAAGCGAGGTGCTCCCCGACGTCGACTTCGATCGCGCGGTCTGTTCCGGTTTGCCCCGCACCCGTGCTACCGCGGGGTTCATCCTGGCCGGCCGGACGAAGCCGACGCTCGAAGTCTCTTCCGGTCTCGAAGAGATCCACGGCCCGGATCATGACTACAAAGTTACCGACCTGCAGCGCTGGATCCGCCACGTTGCGAATCCGTGGGCGGATGCCGCGCAGGAAGACTCGCGCTTTCTCGGTGGCGAACTTTTCAGCGATTTCGCGCGACGGGTGCTGCCGGCGTTTTCGGCGCTCATTGACGACCGCAGTTGGCGCACGCTGCTGATCGTCGCGCACGGCGGCGTCAATCGGCTGCTCTTGAACCACATGATGAACCTGCAGTGGCAGGGCGCCGTCAGCATCGAGCAGGACGCCTGCTGCATCAACATCGTCGACGTCGACATGGATGCGGGTCGCGTTGAGCGCTACCTCGTTCGCGGCATCAACATCACCGGCTACAACTTGAGCAAGCGCGGCATGTCGCTGACCGACATGGAACGCGCTGCCCAACGAATCGCCGCGGCGGCGCAACGCTGATCGATCAGCGCCGTTTGTCCTTCTGCGCCACGACCCGTTTGATGTGCTTGCCGAACTGACGACTGCGGTGCCGTTGCACTGCGATGGTGTCGGTGTGACGCGCCTGTTCGCGCAGCAATTTTCGGTAGTTGTGTAGACGCCGTTCGTCGAGCGCGCCCGAAGCTATGGCCGCCTGAACGGCGCAGCCGGGTTCGTCTTCGTGCCCGCAATCGGTGAAGCGACACTGCAGCGCGAGGTCGCCGACGTCGCCGAACATCTCGGTCACGCCCTGTTCGACGTCGACCATCTTCAGTTCGCGCATGCCCGGCGAATCGAGCAGCAGCGCGCCGTTTGGAAGCAGATGCAGCGAGCGGTGCGAGGTGGTGTGGCGGCCGCTGGAATCGGATTCACGAATGCCGCCGGTCGCCTGCCTGCTGTCCCCGGCGAGGCTGTTCAGCAGCGTCGACTTGCCGACGCCTGACGAGCCGACGAGCGCAATCGTCTGCCCCGGAATGCACCAGGCGCGAACGCCTTCGATCGCTGCCGGATCGAGCGCGTTGATGCATTCGATAGCAATGTTCTTGTGCACGGCTCGTACGGCGCCGACGAACTGGTCGGTCGCTTCGCAGAGATCGGCTTTCGTCAGAATCACCACCGGTTCGACGTGCGCTTCCATCGCGAGCGCAAGGTAGCGCTCCAACCGCGACACGTTGAACTCCTCGTTGCAGGACGTAACGACGAACAGCGTGTCGACGTTGGCTGCAATGACCTGCAGGTCGGCTTTCACACCGGCCGTTATGCGCGTGAAAACACTCGTGCGATCGAGCACGCGCGTCACCGCATCGCCCTGTTCGCTGAGCAGCACCCAATCGCCAATCGCGGGACGCTGCTCCGCAGGGACCGAGAACCATTTGTTCGCGAGTGCGATGTGCCGTTCGCCCTCGGTATCGCCGACGGTGATGCCGCTGCGTTGAACCGTCAGCACACGGGCCGCGCGCGCGTGCTCGACCTCGTCGATCGAGAGCTGTTGTTGGAAAAATGCCCGCCAGCCGAGGCTGGCCAGAGAGTATTGCCTTGTCATCGAAAACCCTTCATCAATCCCGACATCAAATGTCGGCGAGTGCTATGTCTGAGCTTCCGAATGCTCGGGAAGCCCGCTGAATGACGAAAGCAGAATGGGAAGGGTGAGAAGGGGAGCTCGAGAGAGAGGAACGTGGGCGCCAGCCTTTTCGTTTACCGACCCATCCCGCGATGGACCAACGTCGATGCGACACTCATGTAGTTTCTCCTATGGAAAGCGGCCCTGATGGCGCGCAGCGTCCGCAATCTTGCGCGGCTCGCCCGTTATCCGCAAGCGATCTCTGGCATCGCGGCACTCAGCTGCGTTCTTTTTCGGGCTTGGC
>JANLUG010000387.1:0-2591 GCA_031363335.1 Gammaproteobacteria bacterium | reverse complement strand
CGAAGTAGTCGGCCATCTGGTGAACCAGCTTGCGGCGGGCGGCCTCTACCGCGGCCGATTTCGGCAGCGTCACGGTGCGCGCTTTCGCCCAGCCCGGCGCGATCAGCGGATCGAGCTCGTCGAGGCGGTTCGTCCACAGATCCGGGTCGATGTTGACGAACTGGTCGACGCCCTCCATGCGGCCGTATACGCGGATGTAGTCGTCCAGTTGCACTGTCTCGTCGACACGCTGCGCGCCGATGGCGGAAATCACCGTTTGCGCCGCCGCTTCGCACAGCACCGCCACTTCGGGATCGACCACCGCGAAGCCGAGGTCGAGGGACCACGCAGCTCTGAGTCCGCGCAGGTCGAGCGCGTCGAGCGCCGCTACGTAGCTGCCGTTCGGCGGCGGAAGGCATGTACGATCGCGCGCGTCGGGTCCCGCCATCACGTCGAGCAGCAGTGCGGTATCGGTCACCGTCGTCGCAAGGCTTCCTACGACGGCGTTCTGCGCGAGGTGCGTTGCGCCGAACGTCGGGATGCGGCCGTACGTCGGCTTCAATCCGACCAGACCGGTGAACGCGGCCGGCGTACGGATGGAGCCGCCGCCGTCGCTCGCCGTACAGAACGGCACCAGTCCGGCGGCGACTGCGGCGCTCGAGCCGCCGCTCGACCCGCCCGGCGTACGCTCGGTATTCCACGGATTGCGCGTGACACCGAGCAACGGGCTCGCCGTATACGCCCACGCGCCGAATTCCGGTGCGGCGGTTTTACCGATCGGGATCGCGCCGGCTTTGCGCAACCGTGCGACATGAATGTCGTCGATGGTGGCATTCGGGCCGTTGGCGAACCAACGTGATCCACGCGTCGTCGGCATACCCGCGCAATGCTCGAGATCCTTCACGCCGAACGGAATGCCCGCGAGCGGACCCAGGCCGGCGGCGCCGTTCGCCTTCAGCGCCCGGTCGACAGCGCGGGCCGCCGCGAGCGCCGCGTCGAGATCGAGATGGATGAACGCGTTGAGGTCGGCATTGTGCCGTCCGATGCGATCGATGCACTCCAGCATCAATGCCTCGGACGTCAATGCGCCGGAGCGTATCGATCGCGCCGCGTCGACGACCGTCGGCATCTTCATCGCGGCCGCTCCAACAATCGAATCAAGGGGCGGCGACGACGCGATAGTAAACCCCGTTCGCACCATACGAAGGCAGGAACCAGTTGTTGCCGCACAAGTAATACGACGTTCCGCTCACCGTTGGCGTCATGCAGCCGGACGGCAGCGTCGGATAGATACCGCCCATCGAATAAACCACGGCGTTGTTTACACCGGCCACATAGCCTGCGGAATACGCATTCGTCGTACCGGCCGCGACACCCGCGTTGTATGCATTGGTCGTGTTCGCAGCGTTTGCCGAGGACGTGGCGGCGGTTGCCACCGCGGCGCCGACGACCACACCCGCGGCGACCGCGCCCGCAGTGGACCAGCCGCCGCAGTTGCCGCAACTCGAACTGTAGTAATTCACCGTGGTCGGCGGATGGTAGGCGGGGTAGACCGCCGTGGTTCCGTAATACGGGCTGTGATACGCAGTGGTGCCGTACGCGCTCGTTCCTACCGTGCCGTAGCCTGCGTAGTGCGTCGCGCTGGCGCCATCGGCGCCTTGCATTTCCGTCGTACCCGATCCTTCTGCGTGATACGCGCTACCGCCGTAGGCACTCGTCGCGGTGGTGCCCTGGCCTTCGTAGTGCGTTGCGGTGCCGCCGTACGCATTCGACATCTGCGTTTGACCGGATCCCTCTTGGTGTGTCGCGGTGTCGCCGTACTGATTCGATGCAGTCGTGCCTTCCCCTTGGGTATGCGTCGCACTGCCGCCATAAGCGTTGGTGCGGGTCGTCGAGTCCGAGCCCTGCGCGTGGTAGGTGCCGCCGCCACCGACCGAGTTTGCGTGAGCCCACGCCAGCGCGGATTGGCTCGCCGCTGCGAGCCAGAGTGCCGTAAGAACGATGCAGACCTGCTTCATGATGTGTACCTCAGGGCGCTTTGGTGGGTTTCGGTGCGGTAGGCGGTGCGAGTTGCGGCGGCGTTGCCGCGTTCGCGGGCACCGTATCCGGACGTGCGAATGCGATTTTCATCGCCGCCGCGGCTTTAGTCGGCGAGAAGGTACCTGCTGGTACCTTTGGATCGAGCACCCAGTTCGACAGGTCCATGTCGTGACGCAGCATCTGTGGATCGTTGAGATATACGGCACGCAGCTTGCGCGGCAACTTGTCGTCCGCACCGATCCAGATCTGCGCAAACACGCCGCGGTTCGCGAACGCGACCATATCGGTGGTGGTACCGCCGATTTCCTTCGATTGTCCGATGTAGAAGGCGACCTCGAGACCTTCAGAGAGGTCCTTGTACGGATCGGCAACCATCAGATCGGTGAACGGAAAGTAGATCGCCGCGGAATTGAAGGCGGCCGCGAGCGTCGCATCGATGGTCGCCGGCGCCACGGCCGTCGCGATCAGATTCTCGGTCGGCGCGAACGCGGTCATGTTCTGGCCGTCGTAGTAGAACTCGGTCGCAGGACCGTCGCCCGGTGTCAGCACGCAGGTCACCTGGCGGGCGCGGC
>JANLUG010000274.1:0-1043 GCA_031363335.1 Gammaproteobacteria bacterium | reverse complement strand
CGAGCGCGTATTCCGGATATTCCGCGATCAATGCTCACCGGTGCAGCTGCGCTTCGGGCGCGCTGAAGACGAGTACACGGCACAGGTACTCGAAGTGACCACACATCAGTTCCTGCTCGAAGACATCCGACCGCGCGGCGGCATGAAGCTGATGCGCGATCAGGAGCCGTTCAGTCTCGCGGGGCGGGTGGACGGCATCTACGCCCACGTCAGCGAGATCCGCGTTCTCAAAACCGCCGAAGACCGCGGTGTGCCGTACTTCGTGCTGAACCTGCCGACCGAATTGCTGTACCAACAACGGCGTCGGGCCGCGCGTTTCCGTTTGCCGCTGAGCGTATCGAAGGATGGCGCGCGGCTGACGTTGCATCGCCCCGAACGCCCGTTGAGCGGTTACCTCGTCGACATCTCGGCCGGCGGCTGCCGCGTCGTATTCGACGTGAAGTCGGATCCGGCGATTCAGCCGGATGAGCTAGTCGAACGCTCCGAGATCGACATACCGCACCTGTTGGCGCTGACCGCACGCACGGTCATCCGT
Organism: Gammaproteobacteria bacterium; assembly: GCA_031363335.1. Lineage (GTDB taxonomy): Bacteria > Pseudomonadota > Gammaproteobacteria > Pseudomonadales > Azotimanducaceae > DATJGR01. The sequence goes on along the minus strand of JANLUG010000274.1, from coordinate 508 downwards.
CACCACAGCTACAACCGGCAGACGGGCCAGCTCGCGTGCGGCATCGAGTTCACCGAAATGCCGGTGCGCGATCGCAGGCGCCTCGAGCAGTTCATTCAGAAGATCGCGAAGGTCGTGGATCCGGTATAGCGGCTTCGAGCGCGTGCCAACGGCGTAAGTCCACCGCGTCGTCGACATCCCACAGTTCCTGCAGCACCACCGTGCGCAAACCTTCCGGAACCCGGGTGAACAGCGCGACGATCGGGGCCTCAGCGGTCATCGTAGTATTCCCGTACGAGTGCGTACGTGCTGTCGCTACTGCCGCCGTCGACGACGATGCGCGGAGCTTCCATACCGGTAATCGAGTCGAGATCGTCCAACAGCTGCCGCAACGCCGCGACATCGTTGAGAACGGGAATGACGATCGTCATCGAGTGCATGCAACCGAGTCGTCGACTAACGACGAAGGTCCGCTTCGGGTACTCTCTTCTCGCTATGGAAACAGACGTCGTCGCGCTGCTCACTCTGG
>JANLUG010000272.1:0-5068 GCA_031363335.1 Gammaproteobacteria bacterium | reverse complement strand
CCTGCGGAATGAAAAGTGTCGGTGCGCGAATCGGCAAACTGGTCAACCGGCTCTTTCAGCGTAGCGGTGAGGTGCTGGATGGTCGTTATCACCTGCGGCCGCTGCGCACGCCGCTCGAGGTACGCCGCGCCCTGCGTTACGTGTTACTCAACCACCGGCACCACGCCGCGCAGCGGCGCGGACGCAACCTAGTACGTTCAGTAGCCGCCTCTCCGGATCCGGCGAGTTCCGGCCGCTGGTTCGACGGTTGGCGCAGTGCCACCGCCCCTCCGAACGCAGCCGATGTCTGCGAAGTGGCCGCCGCTCGGACGTGGCTATTGCAGATCGGCTGGCGTCGGCACGGTCTCGTCGATCCCGTGGAGGTTCCTTGAGCGCAGGATCGACCGCCAACGTTCTCATAAAGGTGCGATTGAGCGCGTCCGCGCGTACCGATTTACCAACAAACCTACTCGCTGATCGGATCGCGCACCGCCGAAGGCTGTTAGGCAGCGAGTAGTCGGCTATCTGCGCCGAACTGCGCCTTCAGGAAGTCCATCTGATCGCCGAGGATGCGGCCGCTGTTGATCAGCGCGAGGTACTCGGCGAAATTCGGTACGTACGGCAACGCGAGCAGTTCCATGTGCCGCTCGTGCAGCAACCGGTCGCCCTTGCGGTGGTTGCAGCGTCGGCAAGCGGCCACGACATTCTCCCAATCGTCGCTGCCGCCGCGCGAACGCGGCACCACGTGATCGCGGGTCAGTTCGCGGTCGAGGTGCAGGTCGCCGCAGTACAGGCAGATGTTGCGGTCGCGGCGGAACAGCGCCTGATTCGTCAGCGGCGGAACGTGCCGCACCGGCGGCACCACACGACCTTCACACGCGATGATGCTGTGAACCTCCATGTGCGACTGCGATCCGTCGAAACGCGATTGGCCGCCGCGAATCTCGAGAATCGCCTCACCCAGCGTCCACACGACCAATTCGCGCGCATACAGGCAAACCGCGTCCTGCCAGCTCAACCATTCGACCGGTTGACCGGCAACGTTCAGCCGCAAAATGCGCGGCGCTCGTTCGAAGTCTGCCAATGTTGCGAGCACAAATGACCTCTACAACGGGTTTGGCCGTAGCCGCGTGGCGGCTGATCGGCGCGGCCAATCATGAACAAAGTTACAAACCGACGCAAACAGGCCGTTTGCCTGGTGTGAGCCACCGCAAAATCGCGACGGCGTCAAAACGTCAGACAGGTGTTCGACTCGCGGGATCTGCCAACGAGCGGCCGAAGCCGCTCGCGGCAGGATTCGAATCAGCCCGCTGCAGCGGACTCGACGTCGTTCTGCAATACCGGCAGAACCTTCGCCGCGAACAAACGCAGGTTGCGCTCGGCTTCGTCGTACGGCATGCCGGCATAGCTGAACACACTCGTGAACGCATTCGCCTGCGTCTTCTCGCACGTCTCGCGAATGCGGTCGATGCACATTTTCGGCGTACCCCAGACCTGCAGATCGAGATACATCTCCGTCATCTGGTTCGCGCTCGCACGCTGCGCTTCGGACATGGCTGCATAGAACTCGTAGCCTTTCGTCTTGGCGAAGTGCTCGCCGCCGAATTCGTAGTGCTTGCGCGCCGTTTCCCAGTAGCCGCCGATCCAGCGCACGGCTTTCTCGCGCGCGGTTTTTTCGTCTTCATCGCAGAAGCACCAGCCCGCAATGATCGGCGCTGGCGCCGGTGCGTGGTTGACCTTCTGATAAACCTCGCGATAAGCGGCCAGTTCCTGATCGACCATCGGCCACGGCTTTTGCGGAATCACGAGGATGCCGATGCCGAGGCGCGCCATGATCTCGACCGATTCGGGAGATACCGCCGCCGCGTAAGTGCGGCCCTTGAACGTCTTATCGGGCTTCGGGCGGATGTCGACGCGCGGTTGTTTGTAGTGTTTGCCGTTGAACTCGCAGTAGCCCTGCTCCAGTCCGGCCAGAACCATCTGCGCGGCTTCGACGAAGCGCTCGCGCGATTCGTCCATCGGCACGCGGAACCCTTCGAACTCGACGCGTCCGGCGCCGCGGCCCATACCGAGGATCAGGCGCCCCTCTGAGATATGGTCGAGCATCGAGATCTCTTCGGCGACGCGGATCGGATCGTGCCAAGGCAGCACGACGACCATTGAGCCCAGTTGGATCCGCTTCGTGCGGCCGGCCATGTACGTCAGGAACTGCATCACGTCAGGACACATGGTGTAGTCGGTGAAGTGGTGCTCTACGCCCCAGATCGAATCGAAACCGAGCGGCTCGGCAAGGTTCGCCAGGCGAAGTTCGTTGCGATACACCTCACCGTCGCTGATCTGGTTTTCGGGATTCTGAAAGATCGTCGCCATGCCAACTTGCATTTGTATTCCCCTCGTCGTGTGTGAGTTAACTCTTCAAAAATTCTTCGGGACGTCCGACGGCGTCAACGACCATTTCGGCGCGCGCTTCTCGACGAACGCCTGAACGCCTTCGCGGGCGTCGCTCTGATTGCCGAACCACGCGAACGCAGGATTCTCCCGTTTCATCATGTCGGGAACGGACGTACTCATCCCTTCCCATAGAAATTTCTTCGTGACGGCAACCGATGCCGGTGCGGTGTTGGCCGCGATGTCGCGCGCCATCTCCAGCGCCGCAGGCAAGACCTGCGCCTGCGGCAGCGCACGGCTCGCCAGACCCATTGCGGCCGCCTCGGTGCCGCTGATCGTCTTGCCGGACAGCAGCAACTCGGCCGCGCGCGATAGGCCGATGACGCGCGTCAATGTCACGTGCGACGCGAGTTCGGGAAGCACGCCGCGGCGCACGAACGCGAACGAAATCTTCGCGTTCTCGGCGACGATGCGCACGTCGGCGAGCATCGGATACGTAATGCCGACACCGACCGCGTGACCGTTCAGCGCCGCAATCACCGGCTTGCTGATCTGATACGGATACAGCGTGGGTAAGGGTGACTTGCGCGGCTCCGGCGGCCGGTCCCGACCACTGAACGCGCCGCCGCCCCGACCGAGGTCCGCGCCCGCGCAAAACGCGCGATTGCCCGCGCCGGTCAGCACCACCGCGCGGATCGCGTTGTCGTCGTTGCAGCGGTGCATGGCGTCGGTGAGTTCGTCCGACATGATCGCGGTCCACGTATTCATCGCTTCGGGGCGATTCAGAGTGATCAGCGCCACGCCGTCTTTTACGTCGAACAACAGTTGTTGATAGCTCATCGTCGTCACTCCCGAAATCAGCGCTCGTCGATCAGCGGTTGTTGCTTCGCGCGGCGCGCCTGCGCCGCGGCCATGTGCCGTTGCAGTTCGTCCACCGCGCTCTCATCGGGTTCCCAACCGGCGCGCGCATCGCGGATGCCGCCATCCATCAACACGTACGCGCCGCTCATGAACTCGCCGTCTGTGCCGGCCATGAAGCTGACCAACCCCGCGATATCCGACGGCCGCCCGACGCGACCGACCGGCGTGCGAGACTCCAGCCGAGTGCGAATCACCCCACCCGGTTCGCCGGCAAGCCCTTGCGCGAGCGGCGTTTCGATCACGCCCGGACCGATCGCGTTCACCGTGATGCCGTGCGGGCCGAGGTCCTGCGACCAGCCGCGCACCATGATGCGCACGCCGGCTTTCGTCGCCGAGTACGCGAACATCGGGCCACTGGTGTTCTCTGCCGCGAGCGACGAGATGCAGACGATGCGGCCACCATGGCCGAGCTTCACCATCTGTTGCGCGGTGGCTTGAACCGTCAAAAACACACCGGTGAGGTTGATGTCGAGCTGATCGTTCCAATCTTTGAGATCCATTTCGAGCACGGAACCGCCGCGGCCGATGCCGGCGTTCGCAATCGCGATGTCGAGGCGACCGAATTCGGCGACGCATTGCGCAGCCGCCGCCTGCATCTGCGCCTTCGCCGCAACGTTGGCTTTTGTCACCACCGCGCGGCGGCCGAGTTGCGTCACGAGATTCGCGGTCATTTCGGCGCCGTCGGTGTCGATGTCTGCGATGAAGATGTCGGCGCCGTCGCGCGCGAGCCGCTCCGCGATACCGCGGCCGATGCCGGAGCCGGCGCCGGTGATGAACGCCACTTTGCCTTTCAGATCGCTCATGCCTTTTCCCCTACTGCAGTGTTTCGATCATATCGCCGGCGCGGCGCCGCCGGTCAACCCGCGCCGAGCACCATCAACCCGGTCTGCGGCGTTACCCGCAGATGACTCAGCGTTTTGTCGGTGTGCCGCATCCGCCACGACAACAGCCGCCGCGAATAGTCCACGACGCACGGCTGGTGGCGCTCGTCCTGCGCCAGATCGACGAGTTCACCCGGATCGTTGCGCAGGTCGAACAGCAACGGCGGCAGATCGGCGAAGTGGACGTACTTCGTATCGACGCCGCGAACGACGTTCAGCGAGCAGGTCTCGAGCGTCAGCCCCAGTGCATCTTCGAATCCGGAATCGCGGAAGTCGTATTCCCAATGCGCTTCGGTGCGCCAACCACGCGGCGCGGCGTCCCCTCGCAGGAAGGGTTGCAGACTCTGCCCGTCGCACTGCCTGGGCACATCGATGCCGAGCCATTCCAGAATCGTCGGCATCACATCGACGTGTTCCGTGAACGCGGCCACACGCCCCTGCCTGGTCTCGTCAGGCTTCCGCACGATCAGTGGAATGTGGTACGACTGATCGAAGAAACCCGCCTTGCCGTATTGCCAGTGGTCGCCCATCTGCTCGCCATGATCGGACGTGAAGACGATCAGCGTGTCGTCCCACTGACCGAGCGCTTTGAGGTGCGCGAACAAGCGGCCCATGTTGTCGTCGACCTCGGCCATCAGCCCGTAGTAACTCGCCTGCAGCATCCGGTGCCGCAGGTCGTCCGTGTGAGATGCGTGGCGTTCGGCATGGAGTTGCGCCGCGAGCCACGGATGCAGCGCGCTTTCGGCATCGATGTCGCTGCGACGCACCGCCGCCGGCAATGAGCGCAACGGATAACGCGCGTTGTACGGTTGCGCCGCGACCCATGGCGGATGCGGCGCGCGCACGGATAGATGCACGGCCCACCCCGGCTCGCTCTGCGCGTGCCAGGCGATGTAGTC
>JANLUG010000205.1:0-2077 GCA_031363335.1 Gammaproteobacteria bacterium | reverse complement strand
CCGCCGGTCGGACTTCGGCCGAGTACCCTTGTTGATACTGCGCCTGAAGCTTCAAGTTCCGTGCCAATCTCAGTGCTACATCACTCGGGATCTGCCGAATCACCGTCTTGGTGGTTCGGTCGATCACACGTACGACCGTCGCACCCGACCCTTCGTCCATGGAGAACTCCAGGTCGCGCTGGATCGATTGCACATAGTCGTTGAGATGCGCGATTGCCTTCTCGACCACCTGTCGAGACTCTGCGGCAGCGCGCTCTCGTCGCGTTGTATCTGCGGCGTTGGGAACGACCGGCACATTGTTGCCGGTCGGTGTTCCCGCCTTTGCCGTTCCGGGGAGTACCACCGGATCGACGCTGACTGTCGTTGCATCCCTGCGAATGACATCCGTCGCAACCGCACGCGAATTCAAAAGCGTACTTATGTCTTGCATAACGGACCTCACGTCTGTCGGATCATCGAACCGGCGAGTGGCTGATCCACGAAGCCGGTTCGATTACCCTTCACGCGTCCTACTTGACGAGCTACTTGAGGAGCGACAGCACCAACTGCGGTTGGGCATTCGCCTGGGCCAGAATCGCAATACCCGCTTGTTGCAGGATCTGCGTCCGCGACAACTCTGCCGTTTCCTTCGCGAAGTCGGCGTCCAACACTCGCGACCGTGCGGCCGAGAGGTTTTCGACGTTGATCGAGATCGTGGAAATGGTCGAGTCGAGACGGTTCTGGATGGCGCCCAGATTCGCTCGTTCCCGGTTCACGGAGTCGAGTGCGTTGTCGGCGGCCGACAATGCGCGCTCTGCCCCGCCGACCGTCGAAATATCGACGTCGCTGAGGAACTGGCCCTTCGTGGCGCCACCGAACGAACCGAGTTCGAAGCCCGCGTTGCTGACGCCGGCGTTACCGCCCGAGCCTGCTGCAACCGTGAACTTGCCGGCCGACGACAGGTTGATCGTCGATGCGGTCGTATCCACGGCAGCCGAGGTGCCGATACCGGCGGTCGTCGTGTCGAGGCCGACCGACGCACCGAATGCGGCATCCGATGCCGATCCGCCGTCGACACCGACCGTGACGTTGCGGCCATCTGCGGCTGTCAGGGTGATCGTCTTGCCGTTGTCGGATGCGACGACGCCCGTTTGACCGCTGATCGTGTTGATCGCATTGATCATCGCGGTGCGGTTGCCGTCCAGGTCCGTGGCGCTTGCTGCCACAGCGGCCGTCGAAACACCGTTGATCACGACCGTACCACCGGTATCGGCCGTACCCACTTGCGCGGTACCACCGACCACCTGCGTGGCATTGACCGATGCTTTCACACCCGTCTGTGCCGTAGCGCGGTTGATCGAAGCGGCGATTGCAAGGCCACTAGCGGCGTTGCTCACGCTCGACGCGGTGTCATCGACCGATTTCGACGCGCCGATCGTCACACCGTTGACCACCAGGTCGCCGGCTGCCATCGCGACGAGCAGCGTCGATTGACGCGCCAACGACGTTACCGAGGCGGTGGTACCGCCATGCACGCCGGCCGCGAGGCCGGAGTTCGCAACGTTGCCGCTGCCGGTGTTGTCGCCGCCGCCGACGGTGACGTCGGTGCCGTCTTGCGAAACGAGCGTGTAACCGCCTTCGTACGTACCGGCTGCGGCGAGACCTGTCGCTGCTGCCGTGACCGTTGCGAACGCGACCGTGATGTTGCGACCATCCGACGCCTGCAGCACGACACCGCCGTTGTCGGCACCCGAGTCGATCGCCATCACGCCCGTTTGCGACGAGCGCGAGTTGATCGCCTGAACAACCGATTGACGATCCGCTGCTGCATCCGCGCCGCCGGTTGCGACGTTGATCTGCACGCCGTTGACCGTCACGCTGCCGCTCAATGCCGCCGCCACCATGGCGGTGCCCGCTTGAACGTTCGTGTTGACCTGCGCAACAACGCCCGTTTGACCGGATACGCGATTGATCGCCGCCGCTTTCGCAATGGCGCTCGCGGCCTTGTTGGTCGTGCTCGCGGTGTCGTCGGTGGCCGAGGACGGGCCGACCGAGATGCCGTTGATCGTCAGGTCGCCGTTGCCGAGCGCGCTGCTCG
>JANLUG010000200.1:0-2262 GCA_031363335.1 Gammaproteobacteria bacterium | reverse complement strand
CGGTTTCCTTTTCCAGGTTGTCGTCACCTCGTTCGAAGGTTGCAGTCGCGCCATAGGGACCGAACGCGTATAGCTCTTCGGCCACCGGGGCGCGTTGCGACCGGGTGGCGTAAACCTTCGGGTGATAACGGTCGCCGAGATCGAACACCGATCCCGCAGAGAGGCTGACCGGGGTGAACTCCCTGCTTGCGCCCTGGCTCGGGTCGCTGACATCCCGTTGGACGCGCGCCCCGAACTCCAGCGTGCCGAGGCTGTAAGGGCGTTCCTCGACCAGAAACACGCCGAGGCCTTCGGTAACGGACTGGGGCACGAAGGCTTCTTCTCCGACGGCGCTGAAATCCCGGTGATCATATTGGACACCGAATGCGTCGCGCCACCCGTCAATCGGGCTGTGCACCGCATCGATGCGCAACTGTCCCTGTTTGTTGTCGAACACGGTGCCGCGAACCCCGGGGGCTTCAAACTCGGTGTGATCATAGTCGTTGTACGCGCCACGAACTTTGACGGACTCGATGAACGACAACGGCGCATCCAAAATTCCCTGCGCGTCGTAGCGCGTCTGGTTCAGGTCGATGACGGCTGCCGCTATTGTCGGTGTCGGCCGTAACCGACCGCAGCCGTGCCCGAAGTGCCCGAGCCGTTGCTCGTGTAGCTCGCGTCGCCGCTGCCGTGCAATCCGGCAGCCGTTCGATCGACGCACCTGTATGAGGTCGTTTGTGACTTGCGTCGCGTTTCGCGCGCGCGAGAGAGACCGTCACACAATGTTCACGACGTCGTCATCGCATCGCAATACGGCGCAAATACGCTGCGCAAGCATGAATACAAAAACGTTGGTCTCCATCCGCGAACCCTCGAAAACCCGCTACCGCACGATCTTTCTATCCGATATCCATCTCGGCACGCGCGGCTGTCGCGCGGATCTGCTGCTCGAATTCCTGAAGCACCATACCTGCGATCAGCTCTACCTGGTCGGCGACATCATCGACGGCTGGCGTTTCAAGACCGGCTTCTACTGGCCGCAGGCGCATACCAACGTGATGCGTCGATTCCTCACATTGTCCAAACGCGGCACGCAGGTGACGTACGTCACCGGCAACCACGACGAATTCCTGCGCAAGTACTCCGACATGGAGATCGGCAACATCCAACTGGTGGACGAAGCGGTACACCGCAGCCGGAACGGCAAACGCTTCCTCGTCGTGCATGGCGATGCGTACGACGTCGTCACCCGATACCACCGTTGGGTCGCGCTGCTGGGCGGACTCGGCTACGGCGTCTTGCTCGCACTGAACGGTCAGCTGAACCGATGGCGGGCGCGATTCGGTTACGGCCATTGGTCGCTGTCGGCGTGGGTGAAGTACCGCGTCAAGCGCGCGGTGAGTTTTGTCAGCGGCTTTGAGCAGGTGGTGAGCCACGACTGTCGTCAACGCGGCTTCGATGGCGTGGTCTGCGGTCATATCCACCACGCCGAAATCACCGACTACGACGGAATTCGATACATGAACTGCGGCGACTGGGTCGAGTCGTGCACGGCGCTCGTCGAAGATGAACGCGGTGAGTTCCACCTGATTCGTTGGGCCGATGAGATGAATGCGTCCGCCCACGGCGCAGTTCCGCTGTCGGCGAAGCAGCGGATGCGCGCATGAAGCTGCTGCTGATCACCGATGCATGGGAACCCCAGACGAATGGCGTAGTGACGACGCTGCAGCAGGTTGCCCCGCAGCTGCAGTGCCGCGGCATCGATGTCTCGATCCTGCATCCCGGGCAATTCAGAACGATCGGACTGCCGGGTTATCCGGAAATTCGAGTGGCGGTCGATGTGTGGCGGATCGGGCGCCTCATTCGCGCCGAACGGCCGCAGTCCATTCACATCGCCACGGAGGGCCCCTTGGGAATCGCGGCTCGTCGATTCCTGGTGCGAAGAGGCATTCCGTTCTCGACCTCGCTGCACACGAAGTTCCCGGAGTACATCGCGGCGCGTACCGGAGTGCCGCCGTCGATCGGCTATACGTTTCTGCGCTGGTTCCACCGGCCGTCTACCGCAACGCTGGTGACGACGGCTTCCCACAAACGCGAACTCGAAGCGTGGGGCTTGGAGCACCTCGTGGTGTGGGGTCGCGGTGTCGACACCGAACAGTTCGTGCCGCGCCGCCTCACCGTCCGAAACCGACCGCGGCTGTTGTATGTCGGTCGAGTGGCGATCGAGAAGAATCTGGAGGCCTTTCTGCGTCTGAAGTGCGATGCAACGAAGGTGATCGTGGG
>JANLUG010000191.1:0-2384 GCA_031363335.1 Gammaproteobacteria bacterium | reverse complement strand
GCCGCACCGGATCACGGTCGTGATCGAAAATTACGTCGTGAAACCGCGCATCGTCGACATCGATGCGACGATCTTCGTCGAGCGCGACGGTCAGAAGGCGATCATCATCGGGCGCAACGGCGGCCTGTTGAAATCGGTCGGAATGGAAGCGCGCGTCGACATCGAAGCGCTGATCGAACGCAAGGTGATGTTGCGCCTGTGGGTCAAGGTCAAAGCCGGCTGGACGAACAACGAACCGGGTTTCAAGCGATTGGGATTCGACTGAGATGACGCGGCGCATCGTCGACGAACCGGCCTACGTGCTGCACGCCCGCGCCTATCGGGAGACGAGCGCGATCATCGATCTGCTGACGCTTCAACACGGCCGGGTCAGCGTCGTCGCGCGCGGCGTGCGTCGTTCGCGCGGAGCGCGCGGCGGCGGTCAACCGCATCCGTTCGGACGATTGCTGGTGGGTTGCAGCGGACGCGGGCAGTTGCTGACGCTGACCGGCTTCGACTCCCTCTCGCATCGATGGCTCACCGGTGACGCGTTGTATGCGGGTCTCTATCTGAACGAGCTGTTGTTGCGCCTGTTGCGCGACGACGATCCGCACCCGGTGTTGTTTGCGGGCTACGAAGGAACGCTCGACGAACTCACTGCAGGTACCGGTGAAGCGGCGCTGCGCGTATTCGAACGGCTGGTATTGAAGGAGTGCGGTTATGAGGTCACGTTCGGCGTCGACGCGGAAAGCGGCGAACCGGTGCGAGCGGAGCGCAGCTACCGGTTCGTGCCGGATATCGGATTCCATGCGGTGAACGAAGCGGTAGACGATCGACTGGTGTTTGCCGGTGCGACGCTGAGCGCCATCGCCGCCGACGATTATGCGGACGCGGGTGTGCGGCGCTCCGCCAAACAGATCATGCGGCGCGCGCTGGCGCCTCACCTGGGCGACAAACCGATCGGCAGTCGCGCGTTGTACCGTCGGAACATCGCTTCGTGATCACTCGATGAGTAAGCGCCAGGGACCGCGCGTGGTAGACCTCGAAATCGAAACGCTCGGCGCCGACGGTTTCGGCGTGGCGCAGTTCGAGCGGCACCCCGTGCACGTCAAAGGCGCGTTGCCCGGCGAAGTGGTCAGCGCGCGCGTCGTGCGGCGACGTCGAGGCGACTGGTATGCACTACCGGAACACTGGTTGGTCACGGTCGGATCGCACGCAACACCGGCGTGTGAAGCGTTCATGCGCTGCGGTGGTTGCAGCATGCAGCACCTCACTGCGGCGGGTCAGCTCGCGCTGAAACAGCAATGGCTGCTCGATCAACTCGAAGCGGCCGGCGTGAAGGCGAAATCGGTTCTCGCTCCCGTGCGAGGTCCGCTTTATTACTACCGCCGGCGGGCGCGTCTGGCGGTGCGTTCCGTTCGCGATACCGGCGAACTGCTGGTCGGATTTCGCGAGAGTTTCGGAAACCGCGTTGCGCGTCTGAAATCGTGTTGCGTGCTGAAGCAACCCTTCTCAGACGAGCTGCCGGCGTTGGCCGGGTTGATTGCGGGTCTCGATGCGCGCGAGTCGATACCGCAGATCGAAGTGGCGGTCGGCGACGATGCGGCCGCGCTGATCCTGCGTCATGTCGAGCCTCTAAGCGCCGGCGATCGGCGCGCGTTGGTCGAGTACCAGACCCGCACGCCGATTCGCGTGCTGTGCCAACCCGACGGCTATTCGAGCATCGTCGATCTCGACGGCGCGCCTCCGCCGCTGCTGAGCTATCGGCTCGACGCATTCGGTGTATCGCTTTCGTTCCACGCCGCCGACTTCATTCAAGTGAACGGTCCGATCAACGCGGATCTCGTTGCGTGCGCTATCGACTGGCTCGGTATCGAGCATGGCGACCGGGTGCTGGATCTGTTCTGCGGAATCGGCAACTTCACGCTGCCGTTGGCGCGTCGCGGCGCACACGTACTCGGATTGGAAGGCGCCGCCGAACTCGTGCAGCGCGGTCGGGCAAACGCACGACGCAACGGACTCGAGCAGCGCGTTCGTTTCGAAACAGCCGATCTCTATGCACAACCACTCAACGCAGCCGTCGCGGCTTCGTTGGACGGCGTCGATAAGGTGCTGCTCGATCCACCCAGAACGGGCGCGGAGCCGATACTTCCGGCCCTGGTCGCGTCGAAGGTCGAACGCATCGCGTATGTCTCGTGTCATCCAGTGAGTTTCGCGCGTGACGCAGCGATCCTCGCGAAGTCCGGTTTCGCGCTGTCGAAGGTCCGTGTATTCGACATGTTCCCGCACACGACCCACGTTGAAACGCTTGGAGTATTCGAGCGCTCATGGTCACGCTGAGACAGGACGAGCTGCGTCTCGCCGACGGCCGTTTCGACGGCGCCGCGTGGCTCGATCGTATCTGC
>JANLUG010000188.1:0-4125 GCA_031363335.1 Gammaproteobacteria bacterium | reverse complement strand
GGCAGCACGGTGAAGTTCGCGAACGTCGACGTACCCATATAGTGGTACAGCGGTTTGCGATTGAACGAGAAGCGGCTGGTGCCGTCGGGCATCACGCCGCGGCCCTGCGTCTCGCGGATCGCCTGACACAGGTTGGTCTTGCCGGATTTACAGAATTTGCACTGACGACATTCCGGCGTGTACAGCGGAATCACGTGGTCGCCCTTCCTAAGCGACGTCACACCCGGGCCGATGTCCACGACAATGCCCGCCCCTTCGTGCCCCATGATCGCCGGGAACAGACCTTCCGGATCGTTGCCCGATAGCGTGTAAGCGTCGGTGTGACAGATGCCGGTCGCCTTGATCTCGACCAGCACTTCGCCCGCTTTCGGTCCTTCGAGCTGAACGGTCTCGATCGTCAACGGCTCGCCGGCGGCGAATGCCACTGCAGCGCGAACATCCATGATGCGTCTCTCTATTCTTTGCGATGGTTCGCGCGAGGCTAACGCGGCGTCGCTAGAATGCAACCATCGCCCTCCGCCCGTCCGAACACCGATGAAGTTCGCGTTCTCCGTTCCCGAATGGGTCGCGCACTGGCGCAGCTACTTCCCGATCATCGATGTGCTCGGCCGCTACAAACGCCGCGATCTGAGCCACGATCTCTTTGCCGGACTCGTCGTAAGTGTGATCACGGTTCCGCAAGCGATCGCGTATGCATTCCTCGCAGGGTTGCCGCCGCAGGCCGGACTGTACGCGAGCGTCGTGCCGCCGCTGCTGTATGCGGTGCTCGGTTCGTCGCCGAGCCTCGCCGTGGGTCCTGTAGCGGTGATTGCGATCATGGTCGCCGAAGCAGTCCGTGCCCACGCACCGGCGTTCTCCGACGCCTATCTAGGTGTCACCACGGTGATCTGCCTGCAATCCGCCATCGCACTGTGGTTGCTGCGGATCACGAGCATGGGCGGCATCGTGAACCTGCTCAGCCATCCGGTGATTTCCGGGTTCATCAATGCCGCCGCGATCATGATCATTCTGAGCCAGTTGACGGCGTTGACCGGCATCCCCGCGATCGACGGCAGCCCGTTCGCGCAGGCGCGGCATCTCGTCAGCGACATGATGGCGCTGAACCCCGTCGCGTTGGCAATCGGCGCCGCGAGCTTCCTGCTGCTGTGGCTGGTGCAGCGGTTCGGCTTCTATCTGGTGTTGCCGTTCCTGCGTAGAGTCGGACGCAACCATCCGGTCACGCGGATCGGACCCATGCTGGTCGCGATCGTGGCGATCGGCGCCGTCGTCGCGTTCGGGCTCGATACCCGTTTCGCGGTCGCCACCATCGGGCCGATCCCGGCCGGACTGCCGCCGCTGACGCTGCCGCCGTTCGACTTCGTGCTGTGGATCGACGTGATGCCCGCGTCGGCGATGATCGCGCTGGTCGCGTACGTGCAGAGTTTCTCGATCGGTACGCAGCTTGCGCAACGCAAACGGCAACGCATCAACCCGAATCAGGAGTTGATCGCGCTCGGCGCGGCGGACTTCGCAGCGGCGTTCACCGGCGGCATGCCGGTTGCCGGCAGCCTGTCGCGATCGACCGGCGGCGGCCGCACGCCGCTGACGGGCGTGTTCTGCGCGCTGTTCGTGCTCGTCACCGTGGTGTGGCTGACCCCACTCTTCGCCGCGCTGCCGCATGCCGCGTTGGCGGCGATCATCATCATGTCGGTATCGGACTTCATCGACTTCTCGCCGATCTACCGCTACTGGAAGTTCTATCGACACGACAGCATCACCCACATCGCGGCGCTGTTGGGCGTGCTGCTGTTCGGCGTCGAGCGCGGCTTGCTGATCGGTATCCTCGTGGCCATCGCTTTGTTCGTGCGTCGTTCCAGTCGGCCGCACATCGCCATCGTCGGACGCATCGGCGACTCGGCGCACTTCCGCAGCGAACTGCGCTATCAGGTCGCGACCCATCCGCACGTAATGGCGGTGCGCATCGACGAGAACCTGTACTTCGCGAACGCGAACCTGGTGGAGACGCGCCTGCTGCGACTGGTCGCGCGTAATCCGAAGATCCGCCATCTGCTACTCGTCTGCAGCGCGATCAACTTCATCGACACCAGCGGCCTCGAGATGCTCGAACGCATCGACAGCGAACTGATACGCCGCGACGTGCAGCTGCACCTGTCGGAGGTGAAAGGTCCGGTGATGGATCAGCTGAATGCATCGGACCTGCCGAGCGAACTGTCCGGGCGGATCTTCTTCACCACCGACGAGGCGATGCGCGAACTCGAAACCGCGGTCTGACCCCGCGTGCGCTTGTGCCGCCGAACGCGCTCTGCTTATCTACGACACCGGGGCAGAGAACGAGAGGGATCAAGATGTATCCAGGACACTGGGCGAAGGTCTCGCCCGAAAAGCCCGCGTTGATCAATGCCGCGACCGGCGCCGTCGTCACGTTCCGCGAGCTGAACGACCGGTCGAACCGGTTGGCGCAGCTGATGTGGGAGCGCGGTCTGCGGCGCGGCGATCACATCGCCGTGCTGATGGAAAATCACGCGCGCTATTTCGACGTGATCTGGGCGGCGATGCGCTCCGGTCTGTATCTGACGACGATCAATCGTTATCTCACCACGGATGAAGCGACATACATCCTCGACAACTGCGAAGCGAAGGTGCTCGTCGCGTCGCACTATCTTGCAGACATCGCCGGCGGACTGCCCGCCGCATCGACGCGCTGCAAGACGTGGCTGATGGTCGACGGCACGGTGCCCGGATATCAGGGCTACGAAGAAGCGATCGCCGCTTATCCGGCCCGTCAGCTCGACGACGAACCGGCCGGCGCCTTCATGTTGTACAGCTCCGGCACGACCGGCCGCCCGAAAGGGATTCTGCGTCCGCTGCCGCCCGGCAAGATCAGCGACGACGCCGGCCCGCTCGGCGGATTGCAGAAACAGCTGTGGAATTTCGGTTCCGACACGGTCTATCTGTCGCCCGCGCCGATGTATCACTCTGCGCCGCTAGGCTTCTCGACCGGAACGCAGGCGCTCGGCGGCACTGTGGTGATGATGCCGAAGTTCGATCCGCTGCTCGCGTTGCAGGCGATTCAGGACTATCGCATCACCGCGAGTCAGTGGGTGCCGACGATGTTCTCGCGGATGCTGAAAGTGCCCGAAGAAGAACGCACCGGCTACGACCTCTCGTCGCACCAGATCGCCATCCACGCCGCGGCGCCGTGTCCGAAGCAGGTCAAACAGCAGATGTTCGAGTGGTGGGGACCGATCCTGTACGAGTATTACGGCGGCACCGAATTCAACGGCCTCACGCACGTCACGCCGCAGGACTGGCTGAAGCATCCGGGCACGGTCGGCAAATCGGTATTCGGCACGCTGCACGTCTGCGACGAAAGCGGCGACAAAGTGCCGAACGGCGAAAGTGGTCTGGTGTATTTCGAGCAACCGCAGATGCCGTTCGAGTACTTTCGCGACGAAGATAAAACCCGCAGCGCGCAGCATCCCAAACATCCGAACTGGAGTGCGCTCGGCGACGTCGGCTACATCGACGACGAGGGCTATCTATTCCTCACCGACCGCGCCACGTTCATGATCATTTCCGGCGGCGTGAACATTTATCCGCAGGAAATCGAAGACGCGATGGTGATGCATCCGAAGGTGGCCGATGTTGCCGTTGTGGGCGTGCCGAACGAAGAGATGGGCGAAGAAGTGAAAGCGGTCGTGCAGCTTGCGCCGGGGCTGACGCCGAGCGCGGAACTCGCCGCGGAACTGCTCGCGTACGCACGCGAGCACCTCGCCCACTACAAGTGTCCGCGCAGCATCGATTTCGAAGCGGAGTTGCCGCGGCTGCCCACCGGCAAACTGTACAAACGGATTCTGAAAGACCGGTATTGGGGCAAGCACGACTCGCGCATCGTCTGACGGCGTGAATCGGCACACCACTCGCTCCGGCAGTGGATTTCCATGCGGTGACGGCGCAATCATTGGAAACGGTAGAACACTGGTCGAGGACGTATGCGAATTCCAATCGATGCGGCTGTCACGCACACCGTTCTGCGCGGTGCGGCAATCTTGCTATGTGCGGCCATGTGCCCGTCCGCGCTCGGCGGTGAGACGGGCGCCGCAGAGACGGCGACGGATCGAATCG
>JANLUG010000148.1:0-1137 GCA_031363335.1 Gammaproteobacteria bacterium | reverse complement strand
CGGCGACCTGCTCGGGCGGACCGAACGCACCCCACGCAACGTATTGATTGATCTGATACAGCACGTGCGGACCCACCTTCGCAGCTTCTGCTTCGGGGTCTTTCGCGATGATGCCCCAGTGTCCGGCGCAGATCGCACCCTGCGCGCGAGGCTTGCCCACCCCTTCGAGTGCTTTGACGTACACGTCGTGGCCGATGCCGCCGGTGGAAAGGAAACCGTCGCCGAGACGCGCGGCACGCGCGATGGCGGGTTCCGCCATACCGCCCATGAACAGGCGCGGTGCAACCTTCGGCACCGGCGTCACCGGCAGGTCGTCGATACGGTAGCGGCGGCCTTCGAAGCGCACCGGTTCGCCCGACCACGCCTGACGGATGATCGCAACGCCTTCTTCCATCAGGCTCGGCCGCTGTGACAGCTTGCGGCCGAAATAGTCGAATTCGAGTTGGCGATAGCCGAGGCCGACGCCGAGGTCGAAGCGCCCGTCGGTCAGAATCGACAACGTCGCGGCGTCCTCCGCCAGGCGTACCGGATCCGCCAGCGGCAGCAGCATCAGGTTGGTACCGATGCGCATGCGCCGCGTGCGCTCGCCGATGGCCGCAGCAATCACGAGCGGCGACGGTGTGTAACCGTCGGCACAGAAATGATGTTCTGTCAGCCACACCGAATCGAAGCCGAGCGTTTCGGCCCAACTGATCTGGTCGAGTGAGGCGCGATACAACGACTCGAACGACACTTTGCTCGGCGGCGGGTTGCGGAAGTCGTACCAGAGTCCGAAGTTGACGTGGCGACCCGTCATCGGCGCTTCTTCCGCAATCCGCCGACGAAGCGCACGAGCGCGTCGTGATAGGCGGCCGCGTCTTCGAGAAACGGTGCATGTCCGCAGTTCGGCATCTCGAAGAGTTCCGCGTTCGGCAGATGTCGCGCCGCGAATCGCCCTATGTCCGGCGCCACTACACCGTCGTTGGCACCGACCACCACCAGCGCCGGCACCTCGATGCGCGAAAGCAGCGCTCGTTGATCGAGGTTCGCAAGCGCAGCGAGCGACGCATCGGCCGCAGGGCTTGCTTGCAGCGCGATCTGCCAACACCAGTGCTTAACCGATTCGCCTACGTCGCGCGCAAAAACACCTTCGTAGTA
>JANLUG010000146.1:0-1619 GCA_031363335.1 Gammaproteobacteria bacterium | reverse complement strand
GCAGATAGTCGGGCGGTGCGATCGCAAGCCCCCAGACGAGACCAACCGTGATGCCGATCAAGCCCAACACCAGCGCGCCGATCGCCCAAGGACGGCTGATCTCGAAGAACCAGCGCGGCGAACCCAATCGATGCCACAGCGTCTTCAATGCACCCATCGCATCACTCCAATCCGACGCGCAGCGCCAACGCCGCGGCAAATGGGGTCAGCGTCAACATCAATGCGAGAATCGCGGCGAGCCAGGCGAGCTGCGCCGCCGGATCCACACCGTTGATGGTTGCAGCCACCGCACCTGAGCCGAGTATCAGCACCGGCACATAGAGCGGCAGGATGATCAGCGTCAGCAACAATCCGCCGCGCTTCAGCCCAACCGTCAGCGCCGCGCCGACCGCACCCAACAGACTCAATATCGGCGTGCCGAGCAACAACGTCAGCACCAGAGTCGGGATCGCGGCCGCCGGAAGGAACAGCATCAACGCGGCGATGGGCGAAAGCAGCGTGAGCGGCAGACCGATCACCAGCCAGTGCGCGAGCACTTTCGCCAGTACACCCATGAACAACGGATCGACGTTCAGCACCAGCTGTTCCAGCGTGCCGTCGTCGAAGTCGCGGCGGAACAGCGAGTCGAGCGACAGCAGCGTCGACAACAGCGCGAGCACCCACAACACGCCCGGCGCGATGTCCGCCAGCCGCGCAGCACCCGGCCCGACACCGAGCGGGAACATCGAGATACCCATGACGTAGAACATCAACGGATTGATCAGCTCGCTGCGCGAACGGAACGCGATCGTCAGGTCGCGCTGCAGTTGCGCGGTGAACGCGCGACCGGAAGACGGCGCGCGGGAGAATGCAGCTGCCGTCACGCGGCACGCCCAAGCACATGTCGCAACGCACGCTCGAGGCCCAACGACTGGTGTGTTGCGCACAACGCGGCGCCGCCGGCCGCCCGGTGGCGTTCGAGCAGGTCGCGAACGAGGTCGCAACCGGCATCGTCGAGCGCGGTGAGCGGTTCATCGAGCAGCCACAACGCCGCATTGCTGAATCCGAGGCGCGCGAGCGCGGCGCGGCGCTGCTGACCGGCCGACAATTGGTGGCACGGCGAGAACTCATAGCCGGCGAGTCCGACGCCGTCGAGCAGCGATGACAGTTTTTCGGTCGATGCATCTGATCCTTCGATCGCCGCAGACCAGCGTAAGTTCTGCAGCGGCGTCAATTGCAGATTCAGTCCACCGCGGTGGCCGACATAGCTGAACGGTCCCGCGTGACTGATCTCGCCGTCGAAATCACCGGTCAGCCCGGCGAGGCAGCGCAACAGCGTCGTCTTGCCGCTGCCGTTCGGACCCGTCAGCTCGATCACGTCGCCGGGACGAATATCGAGCGAAAGATCCTTGAACAGCACACGTCCGTCCCTTTCGCATCCAAGTGCGCGCGCCGTCAGAAGTGAAGCCTGCAATTGCGGTGGCCGTCCATGAAGCCGCGCGCATTATAGCGGCCCGGGCCGGCATTTCCCGGGCGCGGGATCGCAATTTTCGGGCGCGGATTCACAGATTGTCTGGCACGGAGGCGTTGGTGGCGCGGTGGAGGTGGAGGCTTGACGCGCCGGACACGCCCGAGCCGTC
>JANLUG010000125.1:0-2649 GCA_031363335.1 Gammaproteobacteria bacterium | reverse complement strand
CGATTCGCCTACGTCGCGCGCAAAAACACCTTCGTAGTAAAGCGTCTTCAGGAAGTTGACGCGATCGGCCCGCAGCGCCGCGACCGTGGCCGCGACGTCAGCTGCGGTACCCCCGTGCGGAAATCCGTTCGCACGCGTGTAGCGCGGCGTCGCGCCGCAGGTCAGCACCAGTCCGGCAAGCCGTGCACCCAGTTTCGCGGCGGCGTCGACCACGACGGCGCCGCCCAGCGACCAGCCGTTCAACACGGGCGCGTCGAGCGCCAGATGTTGACACAGCGCAGCCAGGTCGCTGCCCAGCGCCTCAACGGAAACGTCAGCGAAGTCTTTGTCGGAGCGTCCGCAGCCGCGCTGGTCGTATACAACTACGCCTATACCCGCATCCTGCAGACGCACCACCGTTCCGTCCCAGACTCGGCACCCCATGCCCCAACCGTGCGCGAGCACGACGGTGGTACGCCCGGCGAAATAGTGCTCATAGTAGATGCGGCGTTCGCCGTCGACGCATAGATACGCCATGTCGAGATCCCGGGCGTGTCGTTCTCGGCTACAGGTCGATGCTGAAGGTGAGCCCCCAACTGAGGCCCGCCGTGACCGTTCCCGACGCAAACAACGTGGCGATGGGGAACGGTATCTCGAACGTTTCGTCGGTGAGGTTGCGGCCGTACAGCACGAACGACATGTTCCTGTAGTAGTAGCCGATCGACGCGCTCAGATCTTCCCGCGAGTCGAGTTCGCCGATCTGCAGATTCAGCAGGCTCGTCTGGATCTTGTCGACCCACGCGTATTTCGTGAAGAACTCGGCGCGGCCCTCACCGATCGGATACGTCAGCGTGCCGCCGACTCCGTACGTGTATTCGGGTGCGTTGCGCGGCGTCAGGAAGCTCGCGTCTTGGATTATCGCCCCCACTTGACCGTCGTCGTTGGGATTGATATCGGTCTGAAAGCTGTCGTACTTGGCGTCGAGATATCCGGCCGACGCGAACAGGCTCAAGTATTCGGATTGCACCCACTGCGCTTCGAGTTCGACACCCTGGTAGGTCGCGTCGGCGACGTTATCGAACACCGTGGCAACCGTGTTGGTCGTCGAGTCGAACTGGACCGAACTCTCCTGCTTGTCCTTGTAGTTGTTGTAGAACCCGGCGACGTTCAACTGCACGGTGTTGTCGAAGAACTGGCTCTTCATACCCACTTCGTAAGACTGGATCTTCTCGGGCTTGTACTGATCGCGGACGAAGTCGGAGAGGTTCTGGTTCACGCCGAAGAAACCGCCGGAGTGAAAGCCCTCCGAATACGAGCTGTAAAGCAGGACGTCCGGCGTGAGCTTGTACGAGAGGCCGACCTTCGGTGTCCACTTGGTCCATTCGTTGTCGAGATTGACGTACCCGGGAAAGTTGTTGATACCGCGGCGCGACACGGGTGCGAGATAAGCCTGCCCGGCCTTGAAGTCCTTTTTCTCGTCGGTGTAGCGCACGCCGGCCGTTAGGGTCAGGTTCTCGATGAACTCCCAGTCGGCCTGCGCGAACACGGCATTCGACTCGGTTTCCTGAGTTTCATAAAGGCGCTGATCGAACGGATTGCCCAATCCCGCCAACGACGCGCCTGTGTCGCACTTGATCGCGCCGAACAAGCCCAGCCAACAGGCCTGCAGCGGCGAAATCGGCGGTGGCGTGGGACTGAGCCAGGTGTTGGTGGCGAAGTCGACGCCGAATGTCGTACCGAGGTATTCCCAGAACTGGCCGCCGGTAATCCAGTCTTGCGTGAATTTGCTGTCCCAGTACTGATACCCCGTGACCAGGGTCACCGTGTCCCACGCAGCCTCGAGGCGCAGTTCTTCGCTCGTCTGCTTGTAGTCGTTGTCGCGGGACAACGTGATGAAGTTATCCGCGGAGCCATCGAAGTCGAGCAGCCGGTCCTCGGACATGTCGCGGTAACCGGTTATCGAGACCAGCTTGAAGTGATCCGTCAGGTCGTAGCTCATATTCAGCGTGTAGGCGCTCACGTCGAAGCTCGACGGATTCTTCGTGTCGACGGTGGTTGTGTCTGCCGTCTTGAGGTCGGTTCTGCAGGGCACCGTCGAATCCCACTGCGGAATGATGTGGCTCGCGAACAGCGTGCAGGACAGGAAACCACCGGCTAGATTCGGCTCGGGGGATCCTGCCGGCGGCGGGGGGGACACGCCGGGCGCGAGATTGAAGTTGGTCAAAGAGCCGCCGCCCTGGCTGTTGTCCTTGAACTTCTCGGCCGTCAAGATCGCTTCGAAATCGTCTGTCGGGGTCACCAGGAACGTGACGCCGTAGTTCTCGTAGTCCTGTGTCGGCATGTTGTTGCCGGTGCCGGGATGGGTCAGATACCCGTCACCCTTGATGCCCGTGTAAAAAAACTTGGTCGCAATGAGGTCTTCCCAGGTCGCCGTATTGACGACTACGCGTTCTTCCTGCTGGTTCCATTGACCGTAGTCCAGCTTGACGCGGGCGCCCCATTCGCCCGTGGGTCGGCTGCGGAATACGTTCAACACCCCGCCGGTGGTGTTTTTGCCGAACAGCGTTCCTTGCGGCCCGCGCAGTATCTCGACGCGGTCGAGGTCGAAGTTCTCGACGATCTGGCCCGACAGCGTGCCGAGAAAGACGCCGTCGACGGCGACCGCGATGG
>JANLUG010000115.1:0-11442 GCA_031363335.1 Gammaproteobacteria bacterium | reverse complement strand
CGGAAACGATCCCATGTCGCACGCGCCCTGGACATTGTTCTGCCCGCGCAACGGATTCACGCCGACCCCGTCGCGGCCGATGTGGCCGGCTGCCATCGCGAGATTCGCGAGCCCCATCACCATGGTGCTGCCCTGGCTGTGCTCGGTGACGCCGAGGCCGTAGTAGATCGTTGCGTTGCGGGCGGTCGCATAGAGGCGCGCCGCGCTTCGCACTTCGTCGGCCGGCACGCCGGTGAACGACTCCGCCGCTTCCGGGGAGTGTTCCGGCGCGGCGATGAACGCTCGCCAGCGGTCGAATGACTCCGGCTCGCAGCGTTCAGCGACGAAGGCCTCGTTTACGAGACCCTCGGCGACGACCACGTGCGCCAGCGCATTGACCAACGCCACGTTCGTGCCGGGTCGTAACTGCAGATGATGGCGCGCCTCGACGTGTGCGCTGCGCACGAGATCGATCCTGCGTGGGTCGGCGACGATCAGCTGCGCGCCTTCGCGAAGTCGTTTCTTGAGCCGCGACGCGAAGACCGGATGCGCGTCGGTGGGATTGGCGCCGATGACGACCACGACATCGGCGTGATCAACCGACTGAAAGTCCTGCGTGCCCGCGGACGTGCCGAACGTCTGCTTCAGTCCATATCCGGTCGGTGAGTGACAGACGCGCGCGCAGGTATCGATGTTGTTGTTGCCGAACGCGGCACGCACCATCTTCTGCACGACGAACACTTCCTCGTTCGTGCAGCGCGACGACGAGATGCCGCCGATGGCGTGGCGGCCGTACTTTTCCGCGATCGCGCTGAAGCGCTGTGCGGCGAAGTCAATCGCCTCGTCCCACGACGCTTCGCGCCACGGCGCGTCGATGCGCTCCCGTATCAGCGGCGTCAGCACGCGGTCGCGGTGCGTCGCATAGCCCCACGCGAAGCGGCCCTTGACGCACGAGTGGCCGTGGTTGGCGCCGCCGTCCGGATCCGGTTCCATCCGGATCAGTTGATCGCCTTTCAATTCGGCCTTGAACGAACAACCGACGCCGCAATACGCGCACGTCGTCTTCACCACACGATCGGGTTGGCCGTGGTCGATGACCGATTTTTCGATCAACGTGGCGGTGGGGCAGGCCTGCACACAGGCGCCGCACGACACGCATTCGGAATCGATGAAGGTGTTGTTGGAACTCGCTGCGATCAACGAGTCGAAGCCGCGCCCGGCGACGGTCAGCGCAAAAGTTCCCTGCACTTCCTCGCACGCGCGAACGCAGCGCGAACAGACGATGCACTTCGATGGATCGAACGTGAAATACGGGTTCGAATCATCTTTCGTCTGACCGAGATGGTTGGCGCCGGCCAATCCGTAGCGGACATCGCGCAGACCCACTTCACCGGCGACATCCTGCAACTCGCAATCGCCGTTGGCGGCGCACGTCAGACAATCGAGCGGGTGGTCGGAGATATAGAGTTCGAGCACGCCTTTGCGCACGCGCGCCAACGTCTCGGTTTGGGTGCGCACTACCATGCCGGCTTCGATGGGTGTCGTGCACGATGCGGGGGTGCCCTTGCGTCCCTGGATTTCGACGAGACAGACGCGGCACGAACCGAACGGTGTGAGCGAATCGGTGGCGCACAGCTTGGGAATGCCGATCCCCGCTGCGAGCGCGGCGCGCAGCACCGAGGTTCCTTCGGGTGCATCGACGGCAATGCCGTCGATGGTGAGGCGCACCGAACGCTCCCCACCGGATGCCGGTGTACCGAGGTCGCGGTGCACGTGCTCGGCGGCGTTCATCCTGGAACCAGGTCCGAGCGAAAGTGTTTGAGAATGCTGCGAACGGGCATCGGCGTGAGTCCACCCAGTGCACAGAGAGAACCGGTCTCCATCGTTTCGCACAGATCTTCGAGCAATGCAACGTTCGCATCCGCGTGGTCGCCCTTACGGATTCGTTGGATGACTTCGACACCGCGCACCGAGCCGATGCGGCAGGGCGTGCACTTGCCGCACGATTCCTGCGCGCAGAACTGCATCGCGAATTGCGCTTGCTCGCCGAGGTCCACCGTATCGTCGAACGCGACGATACCGCCGTGCCCGAGCATCGCGGCGATTGCGGCGAATGCTTCGTAGTCGAGCGGCGTATCCCACAGCGACGGCGGCAGATAGGAGCCCAGCGGTCCGCCGACCTGTACCGCGCGCAACGGACGCCCGGAGCGGCTGCTGCCGCCGAACTCTTCCAGCACGCGGCGCAACGGCGTGCCGAACGCCAGCTCGACGATGCCGCCGTTGGCGATGTTGCCGCCTAGTTGAAACGGCATCGTGCCCCGCGACCGGCCGGACCCGAGCGCGGAGTAGGCACTGCCGCCGCGACTGAGAATGGTCGTTACTGCCGCGAGCGTCAGCACGTTGTGGATCAGCGTCGGCTTGCCGAACAGACCGCTGATCGCCGGTACCGGCGGTTTGAAACGAACGAGGCCACGCTTGCCTTCGAGGCTTTCGAGCAACGATGTCTCTTCGCCGCAGACGTATGCGCCGGCGCCCATTCTCAGTTCGATGTCGAACGGACGTCCTGCGCCGCACGCGTCGTGCCCGAGCAATCCGGTGCGTCGCGCGGTATTCAACGCGGCGGTGAGAACATCGCGCGCGCGCGGATATTCTGATCGCAGATAGACGTAACCCTGGTTCGCACCGACGGCCAGCGCGGCGATCAGCATGCCTTCGACCAGCTGGAACGGATCGGCTTCGATCAGCAGTCGATCGGCAAAGGTTCCGGAGTCGCCTTCGTCCGCGTTGCAGACAATGTATTTCGTCGGCTCCTGTGCATCGAGCACCGTCTGCCATTTGATCGCTGCCGGAAACGCCGCGCCGCCGCGACCGCGCAAGCCGGACGCGCGAACCTCGTCGACGATCTGTGCCGCGGTCAGCGTGCGTGCGCGAGTCAGCCCCTCGAGTCCGCCGTTGGCGCGATAGGCATCGAGATCCAGCGGGTCGATGATGCCCGCGCGCACGAACGTAAGCCGCTGCTGGTGCTTGAGGAACGGCAGATCATCGACGCACCCGATGCACGACGGATGTGAGGCGCCCGGCAGACCAGCCTCGAACAGCGCGGTGACGTGCTTTGGCTCTACGCACGGAAAGCCGATCCGTCCTTCGAGCGTTTCGATCTCCACGAGCGGTTCCAGTGCGTAGGCGCCGCGCGAGCCGTTGCGCACGATGCGCGCGTCGAGGTGGTTCCGTTCGATCGTCGCCGCAATTGCGTCGACGACGGAATCTGCGCCCAGCGAACACGCGCCGGTATCGTTCGGTACGAAGATGCGGGACGTCATGCGTGCCGCTCCGGCAGCACCGCGACAAGCGCCTCGGCGACGAGCGCGTCGAACCGTTCCGGCGTTACGCGGCCGTGAATCGTTTCGCCGATGCGCACGGTGGGG
Source organism: Gammaproteobacteria bacterium (assembly GCA_031363335.1). Classification (GTDB taxonomy): domain Bacteria; phylum Pseudomonadota; class Gammaproteobacteria; order Pseudomonadales; family Azotimanducaceae; genus DATJGR01. Next base: position 8,038 of record JANLUG010000115.1, on the reverse strand, counting down.
CCGCACGCGCAATTGCCGAAGCAATAGGCGGCTTCGAGCGTTATGCGCCGATCGGGTGAGGTCGTGCCGATCGCTACACCGAGGCGGCGTTCGGCATGCGCGGCGAGCGCGCGGCAACCGACGGCCTGGCAAGCCTCCGCCAGACAGATCTGCACCCGATGATCGCCCGCAGGCGCGAGGCGCAGGTCGTGGTAGAAACTCGCCACGCCGTAGACGTCGGCGCGCGACAGATTGAAGTGTTGCGCCGCCATCGCGATGCACGCATTCGGTACGTGGCCCAAGCGGCGCTGCAACTCGAGCAGAGTCGGAAGCAGAAGGTCCGGTTGCGGCGCAACCGGCGCGATTACTTCGCGAATGACTTCCGCCTCGCGTTCGGCGTCTGACAGCATCAACGCATTCGACCGTTCCGACATCGATCGCAGCGTGCAGCGAGCACGCGGCGGACGCAAGTCGCCGGAACGGGGCCGCGCATAAGGCAGCGTAAGGAGATTCAACACTATTGAATGCGTCCATCAGGACGCGGACACCCGCGCCAAGCAGCATCGCTGCTCCGTTCGACGCCGTTGGGCCGAGAACTCACGATGGAGCGAAGCGATAATGAAGACGACTGCAGCGCTAGTGCTGGCGGTTCTGTGCGCAGGGTGCGTGACCCAACAGCGCAGTATTCACGGGAGTGGCCTGGGATACCTGGATGCCGGTATCGACTCCGCCCCCACAACGATGCTGCTGACACTGCAGACGCCGATCCGTATCGGCATCGCTTTTGCGCCCACCGACGGCGCCGACGATGGTTTTTCCGCGGAACGAAAACAGCATCTCCTGGAACGGATTGCCGATGCGCTGATGGCGAACACGATCGTCGGCGCGATCGAGATCATCCCTTCCACGTATCTGGCTGCGCACGGCACGCCGAAAGAGCTCGACCGCCTGCGCACGGTGTTTCGCATCACGCAGATCATCGTGATCTCTTACGATCAAGTGCAGTTCAGCGACACCGGGGCGATGGGGTTGACCTATTGGGCCTACGGCGTGCCGGCTTATTTTGTGAAAGGCGAGAAGAACGAGACGCGCACGTCGCTCGATGCGGTGGCGCTGGATATCCCGACGCGGACGCCGCTCTTTCACGCATCCGGACAGAGCAGCATGAAAGGCAGTTCTACGCTCGTCGGCGTAAATAAGGCTCTGCGCGAACGCAGCAGCGTCGGCTTCGACAAGGCCGTTGCTGACCTGATCACCCACCTGGCCGCAAACCTGAGAAGCTTCGAGGCGTCCGTCGAGGACGGAACGATCGACATCGACATCGCGCCGAAGGACGGATCGATGCCATTCGTCAGTGGTTCGCGCTAGTGTCCCTGCATGTCCATCCGCAACCTCGACTTCGCGCTGAAGCCGCGTTCTATCGCATTGATCGGTGCGAGCGAACGGGTCGACTCGGTGGGGCGTAGGTTGTTCGAGAATCTGCGCGGCGCCGGTTTCACCGGACCGATCTTCCCGGTCAATCCGCATCGCGACGAAATCCTCGGCGTGCGCGCGTATCGATCAGTCGGTGCGTTGCCGGCCGCGCCGGATCTGGCAGTGGTCGCCAGTCCCGCCGCCACGGTGCCGGCCATCATCGACGAACTCGGCCGCTGCGGCACCAAGGCGGCGGTGGTCATTTCGGCCGGCTTCAGCGAGATGACTGCGTCGGGCGGCGCCGCGTTGCAACAGGCGATGCTCGACGCGGCGAAGCCACACCTGCTGCGCATCATCGGACCGAATTGCGTCGGCATTCTCGCGCCCGGTGCGGGCGTCAACGCGAGCTTTGCGCATCTAACGCCGAAACCCGGCGGCATTGCCTTCGTCACCCAGTCCGGTGCGCTGCTGACCGCGATGCTCGATTGGGCGGATTCGCGCGGCATCGGCTTTTCGCACCTGCTGTCGCTCGGCGGCATGGCAGACGTCGACTTCGGTGACCTGCTCGACTACCTTGCGAACGACGAATCTACGACCGCGATCCTGCTCTACGTAGAGGCGATTACGCACGCGCGCAAGTTCATGTCGGCCGCGCGCGCGGCGGCGCGCGGCAAGCCTGTAATCGTCTGCAAATCCGGACGACATTCCGAGAGCGCCCGCGCGGCGCGATCCCACAGCGGCGCGTTGGCCGGCAGCGATGCGGTCTACGACGCCGCGTTCCGTCGCGCCGGCATGCTGCGGGTATTCGCGCTCGAAGATCTGTTCAGCGCGGTCGAGACGCTCGCGCTGGCGCGGCGCACCATCGGAGACCGACTGGCGATCGTGACGAACGGCGGCGGTTTCGGCATCCTCGCAACGGACCGGCTGCTCGATGAAGCCGGTCGTCTCGCCGAGCTGGGACCGGGCTCGATCGCGAAGCTCGATGCGGTGCTGCCGAGCGCGTGGTCGCACGGCAATCCTGTGGACATCGTCGGCGACGCGTCGCCCGATCGGTACCGGCAGGCGCTCAACATCGTGATCACCGATCCCGACGTCGACGCGATTCTCGTGCTGAACTGCCCCGTGGCGGTAGCGTCGAGCCTCGACAGCGCAGGTGTGGTCGTAGAAGCCTATGCAAGGCATCGCGCGAAGCCGCTGCTGACGAGCTGGGTGGGTGGCGACCATCAGATGGTGAGCCGGCGCCTGTTCGACGAACACCGGATACCGAGTTACGACACGCCGGAAGAGGCCGTTCGCGCGTTCATGTATCTGGTCGATCACCAGCGCAGCCAGACCGCGTTGTTGGAGACGCCGCCGTCGTTACCGGTGGCGCTGTCGCCGGACCGACGCGCCGCGCTCGACATCGTCGAGCGTACGCTACGGCACGGCGGCGGATGGCTCGATGCGAACGATGCCCGTAGCCTGCTCGCTGCATACGAAATCCCGGTGCTGCAGTCGATTGCGTGCGCGACACCGTCGGATGCCGCGGCCGCGGCCGCACGTCTCGGCGTGCCGGTGGCGGTCAAGATCAGCTCGCCCGATATCACTCACAAAACCGATGTCGGCGGGGTCGTGCTCGACCTTGCCGATGCCGAAGCGGTGCGCGCCGCGGCCGACGCTATGCTGCGCCGCGTTAGCGCGGCACAGCCGCAAGCCCGCGATCTTGCGTTCACCGTCGAGCCGATGGCTCCGGCCGGTCGAAACGCATTCGAACTGCTTGTCGGTGCACATGAGGATGCGCAGTTCGGTCCGGTCATCGTGTTCGGCCACGGCGGCACGGCGGTGGAGGCGCGCGCGGACACGGCGTTGGGCCTGCCGCCGCTGAACCTGAGCCTGGCGCGCGAAATGATCTCACGCACCCGCGTGTTCAAGTTGCTGCGCGGCTATCGCGGCTTGCCCGCCGTCGATCTCGACGCGGTGAGCCTCAACCTGATGCGCGTCTCGCAGATGCTCATCGACCTCCCGCACGTCGTCGAACTGGACATCAACCCGCTGCTCGTCGATGCAACCGGTGCCGTTGCGCTCGACGTCCGTGTTCGCGTCGCCGCACCGATTCACGCCGGCACGCGGCGGCTCGCGATCAGTCCATATCCGAGCGAACTCGAGGAATCGGTCGCGCTGGACGACGGCCGCACGCTGTTGCTGCGTCCGATCCGCCCGGAGGACGAGCCGTCGTTGCACGAAGCTTTCGCGAGGCTCACCCCCCAGGAGATCCGTCTGCGGTTCTTCGTCGCGATGCGCAGCCTGACGCACGTAATGGCCGCACGCTTCACGCAGATCGACTACGACCGCGAGATGGCGCTCGTGTTGACGGAAGCGGGCATTGCCGGCAAGACGAAGATTTACGGCGTGGTGCGTATCCATGCAGACCCTGACCACGAACGGGCGGAGTTCGCGATACTGGTTTGGCGGGAAGTCGGCGGCCGCGGGCTCGGCACGTTGATGATGAATCGCATCGTCGCGTATGCGCGCGCCCGCGGCATCGGCGAACTGTTCGGACAGGTGCTGCGCGAGAACCGCCGCATGCTGGTGCTGTGCCGTGAACTCGGCTTCAGCGTGCGGCCCGATGACGACGATCCGACGTACGTAACCGTGGTGCTCGCGCTGCGCTGAAGACTACACTTGCGCGTCCTTTCGTGACGGACGCACGGTGTGAACCGCATCGGCAATCTGCTCGTGCTATCGATGATCGCGTTCTGCGGCGAGGTGAGCGCGGAAGATCCGACACCATTGTTTTCCGGCGAGACCATCTCGATTTCGCTTGAAGCGTCATTTGGTCGCATCGCAGCCGACAACGCTGAGGAAGCGGCGTACCAGAACGGCGCGCTGATATGGAAGGATGCGTCCGGAGTCGAGGTGCGGGTGCCGCTCAAGGTGAAGCCGCGCGGCAAGTCACGCCGCAAGGATGCCGCGTGCGACTTCCCGCCGTTGCGGCTGAATTTCCCGAAAGACAGTCCGCAGGGGACGCCATTCGCGGGTCTCGACAAGGTCAAACTCGTCACGCATTGCGGTCGCCTTGGAGGTACCGCCGCCGCGTTTGCAACGCGCGTGGAACTCGAACTGCTGCTGTACCGCGTCTTCAGCCGCTTGTCCGCGACGAGCCTGCGCGTGCAACCGCTCGACATCACCTACGTCGATACCGACCACGACGGCAAACGCAGCGCGCACGTCGCATTTCTGATCGAACCGGAGGAATGGCTCGCGACGCGGCGAGGAGCTCGCCTCGCGAAAGTGGCGAGCATCGAGCGGGATCAACTCGAACCGGTGCAGGCCAATCTCGTCGAGGTATTCGAGTTTTTTGCGGGCAACACCGACTTTTCGCTGACGCGCGGTCCGAAAGGTGATGACTGCTGCCACAACGTCGTTCTGTTGGCGGCGCCCGACGGCACTATGCTGCCGGTGCCGTACGACTTCGATGCGACCGGAATCGTCGCTGCGCCGTACGCCAAACCCATCGAAACGCTCGGTATCAAAGACGTTCATCAGCGTCTCTATCGCGGCTATTGCCGGCCGGACCCAGTGCTGGCCGCGACGCTCGAGCGTTTCCGCGAGGCGCGTTCCGACATCTACGCGCTGTTCAAGGGCGATCCGCGCCTCGACACGATTACGATCGCGCGGACCACCGATTATCTCGACGAGTTCTACGAGATCATCGATCAGCCGAACAATCTGAAGCGCAAAATCTCATCGCGCTGCATCTGAACGCTGCGGTTCGTTCGGTTCGCCCAGCCAACGCGCCAGTTCGTGGCTCACGCGCGGATGTATCAGGTAGCCGAATACATTGTGCGGATTCGAACGACCGTATCGGACCGCCAGGTTGTAGATCCGCGCGTCTTCGATGCGGCTGATCAGCCGATCTTCCAGCATGCCGTGATAGTCGTTCGCGAGGCTGTCGTCGTGACAGACGTAGTCGTCTTCGGCCGCAACGTTGATCCACGAAAGAACGTTGTTGGGGTAGCGCGTCGGAAGATCTGCTGTTGCGCCGGAGAGTCGCTGCTTGACGCTTTCGTCGCCGAGCGGCGCCCCGACGGTCAGCCATGTTGCGACTTTGCCGTCGGCGCAGCGGCCGTCGCGGTATCCGCCGCGCGACAATTCCCAGAGCGCGTCATACGCGATCACGCTGCCGATGCAGTGCGACAAAAGCAGGATGTCGTCGCCGCGCTCCATGGCGTCGCCAACCGTGTCGCACAGTCGCGCCACGACGGGGCGCAACCGACTGCCGGACGGCTGCCAGTAGTCGACGAGTTCCGGCATAAAACGTCCGAGTGCCCGTTCCTTCAGCCCCAATGCGGACAATGTCGGTGCGCCGAGGTCGGCAAAAAACTCCTTCAGCGCGGTTTTACCGGGTAAACGATCGTAGTGCTCGCGGCGAAATTGCTTGGGTTTCGACAGCCCGGACAGCGCCGACAGCGTGTTCTTCAAGTCCGCGAGGTCGAGCGCCGTGTCGTAGCTGCGTCCGGCGGCGTCGAGCACCGCGTTGACCTCGTCGCCGTAGTACACGAACTCGCAACGACAACGATCGAACGTCGCCAGCGCATCCGCCGCGTCGCGCCGCACACCGCCGCGCAACGCCTGCATCCACAACGCCTCGAGTTCGCCGCGTGCCGGTTTGAAGCCGCGGCCATGGACGAAGATCAGCGATTTGCTTCGCACCTGGTCAATGCCGTCGGTAGATCGCAAGGGTCGCCCTCCCGCCGCCGCCTTCGTCTGCGATGATCAGTTCTCCTTCAGGGCCGATCGCCAGGCCCTCGGGCTGTCGATGGTGTTTCGCCGGAAGGCGGGTGACCGCGATGACGCGACCGTCGAGTTCGACTTCGGCCAGTGCGCGTTGCCGGCCCGCCAACAGAAACAGATGCGCACCGTCGCGCGAAAGCTCGACGCTCGACGGGTTGAATTGCGGCGTATCGAGCGGCGCGGTGAAGGCTCGCTCCGGAACGGAGAACGAAGCCTGTTCGTCGATCGAACGTAGTGCCGGTGACCAGGCGAAGACGGAGATGCGGCCCTTCAGCGCTGCTGCTCGTGGTGTCTTGCAGCCGAGCAGCAGCAAACCACGGCGCGTGTCGTAGGCGAGCCCTTCGATCTCGCAGCGTGCTGCCGTATCGGTATCGATACGCTCGTATGCGACGTGTGCACCGTCGATGCCTTCCGCCGCGCGATAGAGGATGCCGTCGCTCGTGACGAGATAGAAGTCGGCGCCCGCAATGGCGATCCCCTCGAAATCGGCGCGCAGCGGCGGATCGCCGAGCGCGAACGATTTCATCAGCTGGCCGCTGCGCCAGTCGATCTGGTAGATCACGCCGCGTTCGTCGTCGTGTGCGAAGAGACGCCCGTCGTTGGTCAGCGCGAGCCCGGAGATTTCATTGAGCCGCTTCGGCAGGTTCCAGCGAACGGCGTTCATCCCGTCGAGGCCCGTCCCCGACTGTGCGTTCGGCTGCGATTTTCCGCACGCCGCGCCGCTTAGCGCCAGCGCGATGACGATCGCGCGCGGCGCGGCGCGATCACAGATCCTTGTCATCGCGCCCGCGGCCCGTAAGGAATGCGAAGAACCGGGTATTCAGATCGACGCCATAGTCGAGTTTCCACAGCGCGAGCGTCAGATATACGAACGCGATCGATACCACCGATGCGACTCCGACTGCGCTGATGCCGGCGCCGAGACCGACCGCGATGGCGATGAAGATGTAGAGCGCCTGCGCCGGATCTTCGAGCGTGAACCGGAAGCGCACTGCCGCGACAACGCCTGCGAGGCTGAACGCCAGCGCGAGGCTGCCGTGCACGATCGCCGCGATTCCCGCGACGATGACCGGCAATACCATGATCGTGTGCGCGAACGAGCGATCGACTTCCTTGTCTTTCGTGGTCACGAAATACACCCACGAGATCGGCACCATCAACAGCACCGTGCAAACCAGCGCAACGGCGAGTTTGATCGATTCGATTGCGCCGAGCGCGGTATCGACGCTCGCGGGTTCGAGATCTTCGGCATTGGTTTGCACCAGTTCCGCGATGCCGCCGACCGGGAAGAAGTCCTGAAACTGCGGAAATTCATTGGCAACCCACGCGGCGCCGGCGATCGTCAGCGCGTAATACACCGTGATCAGCGACATCGGGCCTGAGATACTCGTGGATCTTCGCATCGGCTACTCCAGGATCGGCCAGGACCTGACGATCGCATCGCGTCGCGCGAGTAACGCCTTGATCTCGCGAGCCTGCAGCGTGGTGTCTCGCGGTAGTCCGCTCATCGTGAACGTATTCCCCTGGTCGAGCAGACGCACCTCGTCGCGTGACTGATCGTAGACCAGATTGTCGGCCGTTCGTCCGCGGTTTCCTATCAGTGCGTCGAATGCGCCTACCAGCGCGTAGTCGCTGCCGACCTCAGGGGTTCGAATGCGACACGCCTCTCTCGATCCGTTGGTGTTCGGACATCCAGGCTCCCCGGGGCGGTCAGCAATCCTTGCTTGCCGTCTACCTCGCGCGCGACGGCCGGCGCGACCATGCCGAGGCCGATCAGGCGGTCGAGTCGATATGCCGCGACCTCGTGCCGGAGGCGCTCCTTCGACAGCGGCGTGAACCGCGCCGCGAAGGGACCGCAGATCGTGCTGTCGCG
>JANLUG010000111.1:0-3310 GCA_031363335.1 Gammaproteobacteria bacterium | reverse complement strand
GCTCGGCACCGTCACAGATCCGGTCACGAATCACGTATCCGAGGTGGTGGCGCCGTATCCGGGTCGCGTGCTCGGCATGGCGTTGAACCAGGTCGTGTTACCCGGCTACGCCGCGTTCCACATCGGCATCACGTCGACGATCGAAGATGCGAAGGCGGCAGAACCGCACGATCCGCTCGATTCCGATTCCGATTCGCCTGACACGCCCGACAACGACTCGCTCGAAAGCTCCGAGTAGCTCCGAGTAGCTTCGAGTAAAAAACCCGCCTACTTTCCGTTCAGCCGCGCAACCACGGGCGCGAACGCAGCCATCGCGTCTTCGGGGACGGTGACATAAGAGATGCCGTAGTCGTCCCGGCGCCGCTGCAGTTCTTCGCAGATCGTATCCACGCCGCCGAACAGCGCGTGCGGATGTTTCAACATCTCAGCTTCCGAGAAGCCGAAGTTCTTCGCGAACATCCCGACCATCGGTTTCGCATCGTCCATAACAAACGTGAAGTACGCGCCGATTTCGATCTCGACGTCGTCGAATCGCGCCCCCGCGCCGCCTTTGATCCAGCCGATCTTCTTTTTCGTTTCGGCCGCCGACGACGACTGCACGCCGTCGGGCCCGATGATGCCCATGCGGTTGTTGAAGTTGAGGCTGACGATATCCGCCTCGCGCCCCGCGATGCGCAAGATGCGCGGACTACCCCCGCCGATCATCAGCGGCGGATGCGGTCGAGAGACGGGTTTCGGGAGACCCTCGAAGTCCCGCCACTGAATGGTTTCGTTGGCGACATTCGCCATTCCGTCGCCGGCAAATGCGCGTACGCCTTCGATGACGTCTTCGAGGCGGCTGATTCGCTCGCCGGGCGGATCGAAGTTGATCCCGGTCGCGTGGTATTCCTCTTCGAGCCAACCCGCGCCAAGGCCGAGTTCGAGCCGGCCGTCCGACAGCAGATCCAGCGTCATCGCTTCTTTGATCAGCACGATGGGCAGGCGGTAGTCGATGCAGAAGACGCGACAGCCGATATTGAGCGTCGTCGTCACCGCGGCCGCATGCGCCATCGCCGGCACCGCCGCGAGGTTCTGCACCGGATGATTCGTCTTCTTCAGCGCCGGTCCGGGGCCGAGCAGGTGATCGGCGAGATGCAACGTTGAAAAACCGAGCGCCTCGACCTTGCGTGCGGTCTCGCTCCAGGCTTTACCCGATGTGGAATTGAACGACTGAACACCGAACCGGAACGGCTTGGGCATAATCTCCTCCGGAACCAACCCACTTGAACGAGCCAGCACATTACAGACGAAGGAAAGTCCAGACAACTCTGACTGTTTTCCGACCCTGCCGTGACGGATCGAAAAAAGGACAACCGTGACAGCCGACCGAATAGCCGAACAGCGTTTCGATGCGACGTATTACGAGCGCTTCTATCGCAACCCGCGAACCCGCGCGACCACACCGCAGGCAGTGCGCCGGCAAGCGGCATTCGTCGCGGCTTACTTGCGACACCTCGAGGTACCCATCAGGCGGGTGCTCGACATCGGTTGCGGGTTGGGCTGGATGCTCGGTGCGTTGCAGAACGAGTTTCCGAAGGCGCGCTGCAAAGGTGTCGAGTACAGCGAGCATCTATGTCGCAAAAATGGTTGGACGCACGCGTCAGTGACGGACTTCTCGTCGCGCGCGCCGTTCGACCTGGTGGTCTGCCACGACGTGCTGCCGTCGCTCGACGATGCCGCGTGTCGCGCGGCCATCGCGAACCTGGGGCGATTGTGCCGTGGCGCGCTGTACCTCGGCGTGCTCACGGCGGAAGACTGGGAGCACTGCGATCGCGCGCGCACCGACCCGGACGTTTTCCTGCGGCCGGCGAAATGGTATCGCCGTCAGCTCGACAAGGAATTTCAGAGCATCGGCGGCGGCATCTTTCTCAAGAAGCCGCTCGAGGTCACGCTCTGGTCGCTCGAGACCGGTTGAGCGTCATTCGTCGATTCGTTTCAGGTTGTCGTCAGGATTGCGGTCGATGATCTTGTTGTATGGATCGATGCCGACGCGCACCGGCTTTTGATCGACGACGAACGTAAGCGTGGAGGTCGCCGTGTCGAAGTGGCGCTTCTCGATCGCGAGCGGCGTCGGCAGATCGTCTTCGCCGAGGTTCGGCGACACTTCGCCGAACACCGCCACATCGAGCCAGACATCGAGCGGAACTTCCGTCTCGCGTCCGCCACCGTCGGCTTCGAACTGTTTCGTCGAAACCGACATCGATACCTGGAAACGACCGCCGTCGACCGGGGTCACCTGCACGTCGCTGACGCTCAGATCCCATAGTGTGATCTTCTCGAACAGTGCCGTGATGAATGCCTGCTTGTCGGCCGGCGCTTCCGCCCTGAACGCATCGATCAGATCGCCCGACAACGGAAACGGCGCCGCTTTGAACGCGTAACGGTCGAGTATTTTGCGCAGCGCGCTGTTCACGGCGTCTTCGCCGATCGCATCCTTCAGCGCATACATGGCAAGGCTGCCCTTGCGGTAGTGCACGTACGGCTGATCTTCGACCAGTTTCAGCGGCAACTCCTCGATCAGTTCGCCGCCGCGATTCTTCAGATAGCTGTCGAGCTCGTATTTCAGAAAGCGCCGCATCTTCAGCGGGCCGTATTCGTGCTCCATCACCATCAGCGCCGAATACTGCGCCAGCGTCTCCACGAGGATCGTCATCCCCTGCACGCGCCGACCGGCGATCTGATGCCCCCACCATTGGTGCGCGAGTTCATGTGCAGTGACGTAGAACACGTAGTCGATGTACTTGTCGTCGGTCAGATTCGCGATGAAGCCGATTCCTTCCGAGAACGGGATCGTGTTCGGGAACGATTGTGCGAATGTCTCGTATGCCGGAAATTCGAGGATCCGGAACTGTTTGTACTGATACGGCGAGAACTCGCGCGTGAAATAGTCCAGCGACTTCTTCGACGCGCCGAGCATGCGCGCCACGTTGAAATCGTGGGCCGGGTGATAGAACACCTGCAGCGTCACGTCGTTCCATTTGTCGTTCGCAACGGCGTAGCGCGCCGACTGATACGAAACGAACGGCCAGATCGGCACGTCCATTTGGTATTCGAAGTAGCGGCGCTCGCCGTCGACGCGGTCCGATTTCAGGTAGCCCGGTGCAATTGCGATCTGGTCGGCGCTCGTGCTGACGACGGTGTGGAACGTCGAGCGTTGCCGCACGCCGAACTGGCTCGGCGCGGGGGGGCCGCCGCAATAGTTTTTAGGCGACCGGTATACCCCCGCCCGGCCGGGGTTGCGCCGCGTGTTGTTGTGAGTAAAATACAGTTA
>JANLUG010000106.1:0-3005 GCA_031363335.1 Gammaproteobacteria bacterium | reverse complement strand
CGACGCCGAGGTCATCGCCGCTACGGTCGCCGGTCTGCCCGAGAGCCTCGGCGCAACCATCGTCTGTTTGCCGTTGATCTGTTCGCTCGGTGAACCGTTGCGATTGCGAATGATCGGCGCAACCGGCAGTCCAGCCTCTGCGCACGCATCGAGAAGTTGCACGATCAGCGCACCGGAATTCGGCGGGCGTTCGAGCATCGTGACGACCACCTCATGCGGACCACGATTGGACGCAACCCGCACGAAGTAGTTGGAATTCTCGACCCCGTTCGATGCGGGCCAATAACGTTCCAATCCACCGAGCTCGTATTTCGCGAGCAGATCTTCGAGATCCGGCTCGTTGAGAGAAGTAATCGCCGCCACTGCTTCGCCTAAAACTCGATGATCTTCCAACTCGGGATCAACATGTCGGCCTGATTGAGGTCGCCGAAGCCGCGCGTATCGTCGCGTGGTACGAGATAGTACGGCAGGCCGTGCTTCGGAACGATCTTGATCATCCGCAGCTGGCCTGCTTGACGGTACTCGTAAACGGTTCGCTCTTCGCCGACGACGATCGTGACATCAGGGCCGGTCGCTTCGCGATCGGCGTCGGACGCTACTGCGATCTGCGCGCAAGCGAGCATCACTGCGAAGAGCCAACGCTGTGTCTTCCTGTTTCGAGCCACGCGATTTACTTGCTGTGATAGAGTCCATGACGTCCCAATCTTGACCCAATTCATGACCAACGACAAACCCTTGGTTCTCGTCGACGGTTCGTCGTATCTGTTCCGCGCGTTTCATGCACTGCCGTCGCTGTCGACTTCCAACGGCCATCCGACCGGAGCAGTTCGCGGTGTCATCGCAATGTTGAAACGCCTCGCCAAGGATTATGCGGGCAGTCCGATCGCCGTCGTGTTCGACGCGAAGGGACGCTCGTTTCGTAACGAACTCTATGCGCAATACAAAGCCAATCGTCCGTCGATGCCCGATGATCTGCGCGTACAGATCGCGCCGATTCACGACATCATTCGTGCGATGGGCTTACCGCTGCTCATCATCGAGGGTGTCGAAGCGGACGACGTGATCGGTACGCTTGCAAACGAAGCGACGCGCAAAAAACGCGATGTGGTGATCTCGACATCCGATAAGGACCTCGCGCAACTGGTCAGCGATCACGTGACGCTGGTCGATACCATGACCGACACGCGCCTCGATCGCGACGGCGTCATCGCGAAGTTCGGGGTTCCGCCGGAGCGCATCATCGACTACCTGGCGTTGATGGGCGATACGTCGGACAACATTCCCGGCGTGCCGAAGGTGGGCCCGAAGACTGCCGCGAAATGGATCGCCGAGTTCGGGACGCTCGAGGATGTGATCGCGCAGGCGCCGAACATCCCCGGCAAAATCGGTGAGAACCTGCGCGCCAGCTTAGAGATGCTGCCGATGTCGAAGCAGCTGACCACGATCAAATGCGATGTCGAACTCGACGTCGGTATCGAACAGTTGATCCCGGCCCCCGAAGACATTGCCCAACTGCGCGAGCTGTTCGGCAAATTCGAGTTTCGTCCGTGGCTCGAAGAGTTGCCGAGCGACGGGGTGGTCCGCGAGACGACCGTCGCCGCCGAGACGCGCTATGAAACCATCCTCGATTGGCCGGCCTTCGATGCATGGATCGAGCGGATCCGCGCGCGTGGGCAGCTGTCGCTCGACACCGAAACGACGAATCAGGACTACATGCAGGCTGAACTCGTCGGCATCTCGTTCGCGATCGAAGCGGGTCACGCCGCGTATGTACCGCTCGGGCACGATTATCTCGGCGCGCCGGAACAGCTGCCGCGCGACGACGTCATCGCGCGACTGAAGCCGCTGCTCGAAGATGCCGCGGTGATCAAGATCGGCCAGAACCCGAAGTACGACAAGAACGTGTTGAAGTCCTACGGTGTGGAACTCAATGGCATCGCGTTCGACACGATGCTCGAGAGCTACGTACTCGACAGCGTCGGATCACGCCACGACATGGGCGATCTTGCGGATCGTCATCTCGGCCTGAAGGCGATCAGCTTCGAGGATGTCGCCGGAAAAGGCGCGAAGCAGGCGACGTTCAATTCCGTTCCGGTCGAGCGCGCCGCCGAGTACGCCGCCGAAGATGCCGACTTCTCGCTCAGGTTGCATGAAGTGATGTGGCCGAAACTCGTCGCCGAACCGCGGCTGCGATCCGTCTTCGAAGACATCGAGATGCCGTTGATCAGCGTGTTGTCGCGAATGGAACGAACCGGCGCCCGCGTCGACGGCAAGTTGCTGATGGCGCAGAGCGAGGAACTCGCGCGACGCATCAGCGAACTGGCGCAAGAAGCCTTCTCGCTCGCGGGCGAAGCTTTCAACCTCGACTCGCCCAAGCAGCTGCAATCGATCCTGCACGACAAGCTGGGTCTGCCGGTGCTTCGAAAAACGCCTGGCGGCCAGGCGTCCACGGCAGAACCCGTGCTTGCCGAACTCGCGTTGGACTACCCGCTGCCGCGCGTGATCATGGATTACCGCAGTCTGACGAAGCTGAAGTCCACCTACACCGACAAGCTGCCGCTGCAGATCAATTCGCGCACGGGGCGCATTCACACGTCATATCACCAGGCCGTTGCGGCAACGGGGCGATTGTCGTCGGCCGATCCGAATCTTCAGAACATTCCGGTGCGAACCGCGGAGGGGCGACGCATTCGCCAGGCGTTCGTCGCACCGCCAGGGCGTACGCTGGTTGCCGCGGACTACTCGCAGATCGAGCTGCGCATCATGGCGCACCTCTCTGCGGACGTTGGGCTGCGACGCGCATTCTCCGAAGGGCTCGATGTGCACCGCGCGACGGCATCCGAAGTGTTCGGCGTGCCGCTCGAGTCCGTCACGGCAGACCAACGCCGCAGTTCCAAAGCGATCAACTTCGGTCTGATCTACGGCATGTCGGCATTCGGTCTGGGGCGCCAGCTCGGCGTCAGTCGCGCGGTCGCAACCGAGTACATCGAGCGATACTTCGCGCT
>JANLUG010000080.1:0-1210 GCA_031363335.1 Gammaproteobacteria bacterium | reverse complement strand
CGAAAAAGCGTCGATAGCAGTAGTTCGTTGCTGCTACATAGCCGTCGACCGTGCCGCAATCGAAGCGGCGCCCTTTGAACTTGTACGCGATGACGCAACCGTCGCGCGCTTGCTTCAACAGCGCGTCGGTAATCTGAATTTCGCCGTTCTTGCCGGGCTCCGTCTTGTCGAGAATGTCGAAGATGTCGGGCGTGAGAATGTAGCGCCCGATGATGGCCAGATTGCTCGGTGCTTTGTCCGGCGTCGGCTTCTCGACCATGTCGGTGACGCGGAACAGCGAGTCCGACAACGCCTCACCGGCGATGATTCCGTACCGATTCGTTTCGTCCGCCGGCACCTCTTCGATCGCGACGATGCTGCAACGGAACTGGCGGAATAATTTCGTCATCTGCGCGAGCACACCGGTGCCTTCGCCGAAGCACAGATCATCCGCGAGCACCACGCCGAACGGGGCATCGCCGATCAATGATTGGCCGCAGAGAATCGCGTGCCCGAGGCCTTTCATCGTGATCTGCCGCGTGTATGAAAACGTGCAGTTTTCGATCAGCGCGCGGATACCCTCGAGCTGCTTCTCCTTACCGGTGCCCGCGATCTGATGCTCCAGCTCGTAGCTCACGTCGAAGTGGTCTTCGATTGCACGCTTGCCGCGTCCGGTGACGAATCCGATGTCCGTCAAACCGGCTTCGACGGCTTCCTCGACGCCATACTGAACGAGTGGCTTGTCGACGATCGGCAGAATCTCCTTCGGCATCGCCTTGGTCGCGGGCAGGAATCGCGTACCGTAGCCGGCCACGGGAAACAAACACTTCTTGATCATCGCCATCCCTGATCCAGTGAACTTCACGGGATGGTAGCCAACGCTACTCTCGGCCAGCAAGCAATGGATTCCGATTCGGTGGGCTCGCGCACACCGACGCGTTCAATGCGGCGGCGTTGATGCCTGTGCTTCAGCTTCTTTGAGCATCGCCACGAGATGGCGACAGATCATGCGGCCGGCACGTACCTGCTCGGGCGACTGGTCCGCCAGCCTTGCCATACCGCGCGCCAGTCGACGCGCGGCAAGCAGGTGGCGTTGCTGTGCGTCGCGTGCATCACGATGTCCCGCCACAGGCGCACTAGCCGGCGGCGTTTCATCCGACACCGTCTCGAACAGCGACAGCGAGTTCTGACTCACGTTCGTGCTTCCACTCCGGACCGGCGCACAGTATAC
>JANLUG010000224.1:0-2068 GCA_031363335.1 Gammaproteobacteria bacterium | reverse complement strand
CAGGGATGTGGTCTTCTGCGTGTCCGGCGCAACAAGCATCCACTTCCACCGGGCTACAAAGCGCTAGACGGATATGTATCAACGTATGTCATGACAGTGTTGAATGACGGCATGTCGTTACGCAGACACATTCCCGAACTCGCCATCGAATGGGCACTACGCGAACCGGATCGCCGCACGCGCGTGATCGACGGCTCGCTGTGTTTCGCCGACATCTCGGGATTCACCGCGCTTGCAGAACGGCTCGCGTTGCGCGGTCGGTCGGGCGGCGAAGAACTCGTCGAAACGCTGAGCCGCGTCTTCGCGGCGATGATCGAGATCACGCACGATCACGGCGGCATGTTGCTGAAGTTCGGCGGTGATGCGCTGCTGCTGTTCTTCGACGGCGCCGATCACGCGCGCCGCGCCGCAGGCGCCGCTGTGGAGATGCGCCGCGCATTGCGCAAGGCCGCGGAGATGCCGACCTCGGTCGGGCCGCTGCGGCTGTCGATGTCGGTCGGCATTCACAGCGGCGCCGTGCATTTCTTTTTCGTCGGAACTTCGCACAAGGAACTGGTGTTGCTCGGGCCGGCGGCGACCGCGGTCGTAACCGTCGAAGGCACCGCGCAGTCCGGTGAAATTCTGTTGAGTGCCGCCACTGCCGCGGCGCTACCGGCGTCCGCGAGCAAACCGCGCGACGACGGCTTGCATCTGCTGCGATGGCGCCGCTCGCCGGTCGCGGCGCAACGCCGGCCGAGTCCAACAGCAGACGCGGCGCTGATCGCGTCGCTGTTTCCGAAGCAGCTCGGCGACTATCTTGCGACCGCGCCGGAACCCGAGCATCGCGTCGCGTGCATCGCGTTCATCCGCTTCTCCGGCACCGACGCCTATCTGGAACGGCACGGCGCAGACGAGCTTGCAAAGGCGCTGCATCAGACCGTTGGAACGGTTCAGGACTGTCTCGATGCCGAAGGCGTCACCCTGCTGGCGATCGACATCGACCGCGATGGCGGCAAGTTCTTCCTCGGTGCCGGCGTGCCGTTCGCCCATGAAGACGACGAAGGCGTCATGCTGCGCGCGCTGCGCCGCATCGCCGACACACCGTTGCCGTTACCGTTGCAGATCGGCGTGAATCGCGGCCACACGTTTGCCGCCGAAGTCGGCGCGCCCGCACGCGCGGCGTACTCGGCGATGGGCGACACGACCAATACCGCGGCGCGCATCGCGTCGAAAGCGCCGCCGGGTTCGATCTACGCGCATCCATCGGTGCTCGACCAATCGTTGACGCTGTTCGACGTACAACCGGCCGGGCCGTTCTCGTTCAAGGGCAAAAAAGTTCCGATGCTCGTGTACGAGGTCGGTCGCGAGATCGGGCCGCGTCGCCGCGAGGGTCTCGAAACGGACGTCTTCGTCGGGCGTGCTCGAGAGCGCGAAGCCATCGCCGCGGCCGTTGCCAGGCTCACCAATGGTCACGGCGACTGCATGCGGATCATCGGCGATCCCGGCATCGGTAAAAGCCGGCTGATCCGCGAAGCGACGGCGAACACGACTGCCACCGTCGTTGCGCTGCGCGGCGAACCTTACGGCATGGGCAGCTCTTATCGAGCCTTGCGCGACCCGCTGCGCAACCTGTTCGGCATAGAGCGCGGCACGCCAAAGCAGATGGCCGAGGCATTGCGAACGGTCGTCGTACGCGCGGCGCCGCAGCTCGAGCCGTTGAGGTCGCTCATCGGCGACGCGTTGCACATCGACGTGGAACCGTCGGATGTGGTCGATGCGATACAGCCGAGCTTTCGCGGCGAACAGCGCGCCGCCGCGTTGTTCGCGCTACTTGAAGCGCTGCATACCGGACCGCTGTTGCTGCTCGTCGACGACGCGCACTGGATCGACGAAGCGTCCGCGGATCTGCTGACGAGATTCGCGCGCGCCTGCGCAGACCGGCCGTGGCTCCTGCTGATGGCGCGTCGCGACCTCGCCGGCGGTTTCGAATTCGAAGCGGGTCGCACGCTGGCGCTCGAACCGCTCGACGAAGCGGCCATGCACGCGCTCGTCGACAGCGCCACCGAAGCCGCGCCACTGCGGCCGCACG
>JANLUG010000054.1:0-2397 GCA_031363335.1 Gammaproteobacteria bacterium | reverse complement strand
TACTACGGCATCCGAACTTCTATCTTGAACCGCCATCGCGCCTGCGTCAGATTGCACACCATTACCAATGCATCTGTAAGGACGACGACATGAGCCACGATCTGATCATCTCCGGCGGCACCGTCATCGACGGCAGCGGCGCGCCCGGTGTGCGTGCCGACGTGGCGGTGGATGCGGGGCGCATCAGCCGCATCGGCGATCTGACCGGTGTCGCCGCGGCGAAGACGATCGACGCCGCCGGCAAGCTGGTGACGCCGGGCTTCGTCGACCTGCACACGCACCTCGACGCGCAGATCGGCTGGGATCCGCAGCTGCGCTCGAGTTCGTATCACGGCGTCACCACCGCGCTGATCGGCAACTGCGGCGTCACGTTCGCGCCGGTCGCCGTGCACAACCGCGCGCACCTCGCGAAGCTGATGGAAGCGGTGGAAGACATCTCTGCCGACGCGATCATGGACGGACTGCCGTGGAACTGGACGAGCTACGGCGGCTATCTCGACGCGCTGCAGTCGCTGCGCCCCGCGCTCAACATCGTCGGTCTCGTCGGCCACTCGTCGATCCGTTTTGAGGCGATGGGCGACAAATCGATGGACGAAGGCGTGCAGGCCACGCCCGCAGAACTGGAGAAGATCGTGCGCCTCGTGCGCGAATCGGTGGCCGAGGGGGCGGCCGGGTTTTCGACGTCGCGTTTCCTCGGCCACAAAGTGCCCGATGGTCGTCTGACGCCCGGAACCTTCGCCGATCTGAACGAAACCCAGGCCATTCAGCGCGCGGTCGTCGAAGGCGGCGGCACTGGCGGCCTCTATCAGGCCGCGCCGGATTTCTCCGGCCGCTTCGATACCGAACTGCGCATGTTCGAACAAGGCGCCGAAGCCGGCTGTCAGGTGATCTACTCGGCCGGCGCCGGCAACAGCAAAGACGGTGGTGTGGCGCGGATGCAGGAATTCCTCGACCGCAATAACGCGGCCGGCCGACGCATCACCAGCATCTGCCACACGCGCCCGAGCGGCGCGTTGTTCGGTCTGGCGAAAGCCTCGCCGTTCGCCACGTCGGCGTGGAAGGCGCTGATGAACCTGCCGTCGATCGCCGATCGCGTAACCGAACTGCGTAATCCGGCGCGGCGTGCAACGCTGATCGCCGAAGCGAAAGAGTCGGGCTTCCGCGTGCCGCCGGCGATGCTGCATCCGCTCGGTAGTGCTGCGTTGCCCGACTACGACCTCGACCGCCAGCACAGCCTCGCGCAACTGGCGGAGCAGTCGGGAGACGATCCGGTCGACATCTACGTGGAGCGCCTGCTCGAATCCGAAGGACGCGAGCTGTTCAACCTTTGGGCGTTCGGCGGCAATCTCGAAAACCAGTGGCGCTACATGCAGATCGACAACTGCATTCCGATGCTCGCCGACACCGGCGCGCACGTTGGCATTCTGATCGACGCGGACTCGCCGACATTTCTGCTGAGCGATCTGACGCGCAAGCGCGGCGTGAACACGCTTCCGGAAGCCGTGCATCGCATCACCGGCAAATCGGCGCAAGTGCTCGGGCTCAAACAGCGCGGTGAAATCCGCGTCGGCTGGCACGCCGACCTGAACGTCATCGACTACGACAATCTCGAAACCCACCAACCCGAACTCGTGCACGATTTCCCGCACAACGGCGCGCGCTTCATCGTGAAGAGCCAGGGTTACGACGCAACGATCGTTGCAGGTCGCGTGGTGGTTGCGAACGGTTACCACACCGGGCAACGTCCCGGCACCGTGATCCGAGAATTCCGGCGCGGCTAACGGGGGAGTTATGGCTGAGTATGTCGATATCGAAACGGCGAAGCAGATGCGCGGTCTGCGCCTGGTGCTCACGGCAGGCCTGCCGGGAGCGCCGTGGACCGAAGCGGCGAAAGCGGTATTCGAAGTGAAGAAAATTCCGTTCGCTCGCGTCGCGCAGCGCCCCGGCGTCACCGATGCGGCGCTGCGCGATTGGAACGGCCACGCGAATGCACCGGTGGCGGTGTACAACGACGAACGCGCGCGTCCCGGCTGGCTCGAAATTCTACATCTCGCGGAGCGCCTGGCACCGACTCCTCGGCTGATTCCACAGTCATCGCGCGACCGCGTGCTGATGTTCGGGCTCGCGAACGAACTCATGAGCGAAGACGGCCTGGTGTGGTGCCGCCGGCTGATGATGTTCGACGGGATGGACCAGAACAGCGGTTTCGCGAAGCTGCGCAGCCGCGACTACGGCTACACGCCCGAAGACGCGAAACGCGCGCCGCAGCGGGTGCTCGACGTACTCGCACTGTTCGCGCAGCAGTGGCGTGAACAGCGCGCGCTCGGCAAACGTTATCTCGTCGGCGACGCGCTGTCGGCGGTCGATCTGTACTGGGCCACGATGGTGGCAATCGTC
>JANLUG010000222.1:0-2176 GCA_031363335.1 Gammaproteobacteria bacterium | reverse complement strand
GGGTGTCGCGCGATCGTCTGTGGCGCGAGTCGCGGTCTGGGATACGGATGTGCGAGCGCGCTCGTGCGCGACGGCGCTGACGTCGTCATTGTGGCGCGCACGGAGGCGGCCGTTGTGGCCGCCGCGAAGGCGCTGAACGAACAAGGCAGCGGCACCGCGCGCGGCGTCGTTGCGGATGTGACGACCGATGCGGGTCGCGCGACATTGCTCGCGGCGTGTCCGGAACTTCACCATCAACAATATGTTGCCGGGTCAGTTCGACACCGACCGGCTGCGCTCGAACCACGAGAAGTTCGCGAGCCGCACCGGCGCGAATGTCGAGGAGTTCCGCGAGCGGATGCGCAACGACGTGCCGGCCAAGCGCTTCGGCAGCGCCGAGGAATTCGGCGCGGTGTGCGCATTCCTGACAGCCGGCACGCCGGCTACATCACCGGCGCCAATCTGTTGCTCGACGGCGGCCAGTACCGCGGTTTGATGTAGTCATGAGCCGCGCACCTGAGTTACCCGAGCGACTCGCCGGCATCGGCGGCCTGTTCCGCAGCGTCGTTGCGATGAACGAACCGGACCATTGCAAGTACCGCATGCTGACGCAGGAATATTTCGGCAGCAAAGACACCGATCTGAATCGCGACAAGGAGGCGCTGTCGCCGGAAGCGAACTTTCAGTCCGTCCGGCGCGTCATCGAAGACGCGACGGCGTACTTCGGGCGGATCTCCGAGGCGCGGCGACGCAACCCGACCGACGATCTCGCGTCGGCCATTGCGAACGCGGTGGTGGATGGCAAGCCGATCAGCGATGTCGATGCGATGGGCTACTACATCACCGTCACCAACTTCGTCGGAGGCCCGAAGTCGGTGCCGATCCGCTTCAGCGTGTGACGGCGTTCGGTTGCCAGCCGGGCTTGCCTGCCCGCCAGAAGATGAAGCTGAACATATCCGCCGCGAGTTCGTTCGCCTGCGTTGCGGTTGAACCGACGCCATGACCGCCGTCGATCTCGATGCGCAACAACACCGGGTTCGGGGAGCCGCCCGCCTGTAGCCGCGCCGCGAACTTCGCCGGCTCCCACGATGAAACGCGTGGATCGTTCAGCCCGGTGGTGATCAGCACCGCCGGATAGGTCACGCCGTCTTTGACGTGCATGTATGAATCCATCGCGTAGAGATTCTCGAAACCCTGTTTTGTGGTGATGCTGCCGAACTCCGGGATGTTCGGAGGACCATTCGAAGTGAACTCGTCGCGGATGGTGTTGGCGGCGGGCACCGCATCGATCACTCCGGCGAACAGATCGGGCCGTTCGGTCAGCGCCATTCCCATCGTGATGCCGCCGGCCGATCCGCCGAAGATGAACAGCTTGTCTTTTGTCGTGACGCCGCGCGCGATCAGATCTTCCGCGCACGCGATGAGGTCGCGCCACGTATTCGGCTTGTTGGCATCTTTGCCGGCCAGTCGCCATTGTTCGCCGAGTTCGCCGCCGCCGCGCACGTGACACGACGCGGTGTTTACCCCTTCCTGCAACAGCACGATCGTGCGCGGGCTGAATCCCGGCAGTTCCGAGATGCCGTAGGACCCGTACGCGTCGGTCAGCGTGATCTGCGGTCCGTGCGAGACTTTCGGTTGGACCAACGTCAGCGGCACTCGAACTCCGTCGGCCGCTTTTGCGTCGAGGTCGGAGACGACGAACGCAGCCGGATCGAACACGGGTCCGCTTCCGAGATGGAGATCGGTGAATTTTCCCGAAGCCGGGTCGTAGCCGAACGTCGCGGGCGCAACGGTCCAGCTTTCCTGCGTGACGGTGATGCCCCGCGCTTGTGAGTCCGCAAATGCCTCGGACACATATCCTTTGAACGGCAACGCGATTTCGGTCGCTGTCGTGGAGCCCGTCGGGATGCGTAACAGATGCGAATAGACGCCTTCGAGCGTCAACACGTACAACGCGTCGGACGCCGCGTGAATCGATTCGATCAGACGGTTCGACTGAGGGGCAACCAATGTCGTAGCGGATGCAAGTGGTGCGCCGGCCTCTACGCGCAACACCTTGAAAGTGGGTGCGTCTGCGTGGGACAGCAGGAATACGTCGTTGCCGCGCAGTTCCACCGATGTGACGCCGTCGTCGCGGCTGAACAACGGTTGCCACACCGCGGTGGGGTCTTCGACGCGCGCCGCCGGCGTGAGCCAT
>JANLUG010000040.1:0-3551 GCA_031363335.1 Gammaproteobacteria bacterium | reverse complement strand
CGAGCGGCGGTGGGTCGGTGCGGCGGAAACGCTCAAGCCGTCAAGCCTCCATCTCCACCGGACTACCAGCACATGAACAAGATCCAGCAACGCACCTGCCGTTCGTACTACTCCTACGCGCATACTTCGCAACGAAGTCAGCAGGAGCGAACATGAACGACGCGCGCGGAATTCCTGTGTCGTGTTCCGATCCGGAAGTGCTCGATCGCTACGAGGCGGCACTGCGAAGTTATCAGAACTACATCGGCGATCCGCTCGCCGCGATCGACGCGATATTGTCCGAGCGCGACGATTTTGTGCTTGGCCACCTGTTCCGCTCCGGCGTGCTCATGACGGCCGGCGAGCGGCGCACTCTATCCGAGGCGAACAAGAGTCTGGAAGCCGCCGAAGCGCTGCGGCAGTCCGCCAACGATCGCGAAAAGGGGCTGATGCGCGCGATGCGGTTACTCGTCGACGGCGATTGGCATCGCGCCTGCGCCGGTTTCGATGCGGTATTGACCGACTATCCGCGCGACATCTTCGCGCTGCAGACGGCGCACCTGTTCGACTTCTACCGGGGCGACGCGGTGAATCTGCGCAATCGCGTTGCGCGCGTGCTGCCGGATTGGGATGCCGGTGTACCGGGATATTCGTATCTGCTCGGCATGCACGCCTTCGGGCTCGAGGAGTGCAATCAGTACGCCGATGCGGAAGCGGCCGGCCGGCTTGCGCTTGAACTGCAGCCGCGCGACGGTTGGGCCGTGCACGCAGTAACCCACGTGATGGAGATGACCGGACGGATCGACGAAGGCATTGCCTGGCTGGAAGACCGTCGCAGCGACTGGGCGCCGGAGAACGGCTTTGCATTTCACAATTTCTGGCACCTCGCGCTCTATCGCCTCGACCGGCAGGAGTACGACAAGGTGCTCGCGCTCTACGACTCGAATATCTACGCCACGCCGCTCGACGTCTGCGTCGTGCTTGTGGATGCGACCTCGTTGCTGTGGCGCCTGAGTCTCGAAGGCGTTGCGCTCGGAACACGCGCAAACGCGCTCGCGGACGTGTGGCGCGCGCGCTCCAGGGAAGAGCGCGGTTACTACGCATTCAACGACGTCCACGCGGTGATGGCACTCTGCCTCGCCAACGAGCGGGAGCAGGCGCGCGAACTTGTGCAGCACCTCGAGCGTATCGCTCCGGAAATCCGCGGCAGCAACGGCGATATGACCCGCAACGTCGGCATACCGGTCGCCCAAGCGATGCTCGCGTTCGCCGACGCAGACTATGCGGCCGCCATCGAACTCGCGTTACCCGTGAGAGATCGCGCGCATACATTCGGCGGCAGCCATGCACAACGCGACGTGATCACGCTGACCCTGATCGAAGCGGCATTACGCTCGGGCCAGCATCATCTTGCGCGACATTTAATTGCAGAGCGCACGACACAAAAACCCGCAAGCGCGTGGGGCTGGCGGCTGCTCGCGCGGGCGAATTGACGACTCGGAACTAAGCAACTGTGTGAAACACGCGTTGGACGTCGTCGTCCTGTTCGAGTTTGTCGATCAGTTCGAGCGCTTCCGTCGCGTGGTCTTCCGGTAGCTGCATCGGCGCGATACATACGTATTCGTGCTCGGCCGAGATCGGCGTGATGCCGCGTTCTTCCAGCGCTTTCTGCACGTGGCCGAACTCTTCGAATGCGCAGCGCACGACGAGTTGCGGTTCGCCCTTCTCGCCGGTGCTCTCGCCCATCTCTTCGAGGCCGTGATCGATCAGGTACAACTCGAGATCGTCCTGATCGATGCCCTCGGGGTGCAATCTGAAGACACCCATGCGTTTGAACATGAACTCCACGGCGCCGGTCGTGCCGAGGTTGCCGCCGAACTTGCTGAAGATGCTGCGCACGCTCGCGACCGTTCGTTTTGTATTGTCGGTAGCCGTTTCCACGATGACCGCCACACCGTGCGGCGCATAGCCTTCGTAGATGACGATCTCGTAGTCCTTCGCGTCTGTGCCGGACGCGCGGCGGATTGCGGCGTCGACCTTGTCCTTCGGCATGTTGACGGCGCGGGCGTTCTGGATGACGCGGCGCAGCGACGGGTTGCTCGACGGATCGGTTCCACCGGATTTGACCGCGATCGTGATGTCTTTGCCGATCTTGGCGAACTGCTTCGCCATGCGATTCCAGCGCGCGAACATCGTGTGCTTTCGTACTTCGAAAATGCGGCCCATGTTGGCCTCGCAGAGTTGATTGGTGCCGAACGCCCCTCGATCAACGGCGACGCTCGACGCGGCGCGAATCTACTCGACCTGCGAAGTATGCGCCAGTACCGGGCCTCTGCCTCTCCGGGATTCGTCAGCCTGCTCTCAAGGCGCCGGAGCGTGATCCACCGTCACCGACTTCACCGTCGTGTGCGTCTCGGCATCGTGCACGACGTCCACGTCGCGTGTGCTCGTGCCGCCGTTGGGTCCGGTCACCACCGTCGAGCGTT
Organism: Gammaproteobacteria bacterium; assembly: GCA_031363335.1. Classification (GTDB taxonomy): domain Bacteria; phylum Pseudomonadota; class Gammaproteobacteria; order Pseudomonadales; family Azotimanducaceae; genus DATJGR01. Next base: position 1,086 of record JANLUG010000040.1, on the reverse strand, counting down.
CGAAGCCGTTGCTGGTGCGTTTCAGATCGTCGTCGACCGTACGAACCTCACCGTCGCGACCGGTGTACGTGATATCTCGCTCGCGCGTGCCGGCCGCCGGGTCGTTGACCACCGTCGCATCGCGCGTTGCGGTGCGGCCTTGTGCGTCCGTTAACACGGTACTGCTGGTGTGACCGTCAGCAGTGCGCTGTACCGTCGTGTCTGCGGTGCGGACCTCGCCATCGCGACCCGTATACGTCATATCGCGCGTCTTCGTGCCGGTCGTCGGATCGATCGTGACGTCCGCTTCGCGCATCGCCGTGTTGCCGTTCTTGTCCGTGTAGGTTGTGTCGCGCGTATAGCCGGAGTCGGTGCGTTGCGTGACGCTGTCTGCCGTTCGCGTCTCCCCGTCCTTACCGGTATAGGTCACATCCTTGGTGCGAGTTCCGCTGTCCTTGTCGTTTACGACCGTTGCATCGCGCGTGGCGGTGCGGCCCTGCGAGTCGGTGCGCACGGTGTTGCTCGTATGACCGTTCGCGGTGCGTTGCGTTTGCGTCGTCTGCGTGTAGCTGCCGCGCGGGTGCCGCGCTGCAGCGTGCGGATGCGCGGCCTTAGCCGCCGGGCGCGCTTCCGCATCTTCCGGTGCCGCCACTGCAATCCCCGCCGTAATCGCAACACAAAGACCAACAAGCCACTGCTTTCTGTTCAAACGTCCGCTCACGAGCGTCTCCTTCTGAATCCAGGTTTTTCGACCTGGCTAATCAACGGCCCAGCACCGAATCGGTTGACCGGCGCCGTGTACCCGATGGAGCAAAGCAGGATGCCGATCGCGATCATGTGATGAAGCGCATGAATCGAGCCCGAAAGCTGAACGGCTGCTGAACGTAATCAGCCGGATATCTCCAGTGCCGGCCTCTGCTATCCTCGACTGCGTTCTACGCCGCGGACCCGCTCATGCTCAGTCTCGCCAACGGCGCCCTCGAGGTGCAGATACTCGACCCGCTCGCGGACCGCTCCCGGTTCGGCGTGCGCTACTGCACCGGCGGTTACATATTCCAGGCACGCGACCGCGACCACGGCGATCTGCTCAGCGGCCCGACGTTTCCG
>JANLUG010000035.1:0-2213 GCA_031363335.1 Gammaproteobacteria bacterium | reverse complement strand
CTTCATCAACGCATCGGTGGTTGCGTGCGAAACCAACGGCTTGTCGAGCGCGGCCAATGTCACGCCGGTGTAGTTGAACGACGACACGTCGGTGCCGTCGCGCGCGGTGAACATCAGGCTCGCATGGTAAGCGTTGCGCGTCGTGTCGAAATCGACACCGTTGGAATTCAGGAACAGCGCGCGTCGCGAGCCGAACGAGACGGCCGTGTTGCCCATCTTCAGTGTCGGATACTTCGTCTTTGCGTGATCGATCGCCTCGGCGACGCGTTCGTACATCAGATCGAGATCGGGTGCTCCGGGCCCATTCTTGAAGACCCGCTTCATTTGCGCCTGAGCGATATCGTTGGCCGGATCGGCGCGAGAACCGCTCGCCACAGCCCACAGATTCTCCACTGCGTCGCCCAGACCTTCGTCCGTGACGTTGTTCAGCGTGAGGCTGCCTTGTTTGTCGTCGACGATACCGAGCAGGCCGAGTTCCGTGTTGTGCGTGGTGCGCATCAGATTGGTGTGCCCGAATTCGGCCTGCAGTTCGTGCTGATCGGTGCCGACGAGACGTACGCGTGCTTTCTGAAACCCACGACGCAATACCGCTTCGAGACTGCGCTCGGCAAATGCCCGATCGATCATGTCACTGGCCCCCGAGGTGTAGTCGGCATTTGATCGACGGGCCGCCCATGCCTACCGGGATCAGCGTCTTCTTGCCGCACATGCCGGCGCACGTCCAGCTGAGTTCGTCGGAAACCATCGTCACGGTTTTCAACATGTCGAACGCGACACCGGAGATCGTCGTATCGGTGATCGCGCGACCGAGTTTGCCGTTCTTGATCTCGTAGCCGAGCGTTACGCCGAACATGAACTCCGACGTCGAATCCGCCTGGCCGTTCGACGGACGCAACAGGTAATAACCGTCTTGGATGCTCGCGATCATGTCGGCGAGCTTGTCGTTGCCCGGCAGGATTGCCGTGTTGCGCATGCGGATCAGCGGTTCGTCGGAGAACTGATACGCGCGCGCATTACCGGTGGGCGGCACACCGAACAGCACCGAGCTCTCCTTGTTGTGCATGAAGTTTTTCAGCACGCCGTTCTCGATCAGGATCGTGTCTTTGCTCTCCACACCTTCATCGTCGACATAGATCGGCACCGGCAACGTTTCGCCGCGATACGTGTTCGCGAAATCGACGAGCGTGATAAGCGGGCTGGCGACGAGTTTGCCCAGGTAGTCGCCGGCGATCGAGCCTTCCTGAACGATGTCGGCTTCGGTCGTGTGGCCGATCGCTTCGTGCGCGAGGATGCCGGCGAGATCGGAGTCGAGCACGACGTCGTGCATGCCGGCGCGTGGTGCGACGGCTTGGCGCTTGTTCATCAGATGGCGATGCGTTTCGGCGATATCCGCGAAGAGCGCGCTCGGTTCGGTGAAGACGTCTTCGAACTGACCGCGGCCGCCGAACGTCTTGCCGTATTCAACGGGCTGGCCGGCATCGTTTGTGGTCGTCATGCGTACCTGGATCAGCGTGCGCGTCGTATTCGAATAGCCCTCCGATGCGTCCGCGGTATAGAGATGTTTCTCCATGTCGAGGTCGAGCCGCGCAACGCTGCGCGATTTCAGATCGGGATACGTCTTTGCGATGTGCGCGTCGATCGTCTGCAGGAACTCGATCGACTGTTGTTGCGTAAGCCGCGGACGTTGGGTCGAGAAGTCGCTCTCTTTGAACGTCTTCGCGCGCGGCAGCACGATCCCCGGCCGCGCTGCGTGCTTCGCGAGCAGCACGGCGTTGCGCGTTGCTTCCTCCACGGTGGCGATGACTGCGTCGTTGTCGATCTGCGGTCGCGATGCGAAGCCCCACACGCCGTCTTTGAACACTCGCGCGGATACACCGCCGTCCGACGTTTTTGTATTCGAAACGACGTCGCCGTTCAGCAGCGAGATCTGTGTGCTGCGATTACGCTGCAGCCGCAGTTCGGTGTATGCGTTGAAGCGATTACCGTAGACGGCGAGATTGGTTTCGCGAATCGACATGACGACCTCGAATCGGAGAGACGAGGTCGCATTCTAGCGCCGCTAGGTATCGAACTGGATGCCGTCGAGTTTTCCTTCGCTGCGCCAACCGTCGAGGATCGAAGAGAACGCCATGATGCCCGGCGCGTAAGCGCCGTTGCGTCGGATCAGCAGACCGTTCGGTTGTCCTTCGTTGTTGTAGTAACCCGGCGTGCAC
>JANLUG010001039.1:0-3305 GCA_031363335.1 Gammaproteobacteria bacterium | reverse complement strand
ATCATCAACATCACGTCGATTGCCGGACCGCTTGCGAGCGACGGCGACACGCCATACACGGTAGCCCAAGGGTGGCCTCGAAGCGTTGACGCGTGCACTCGTCGTTGAACTTGGCGTAAGTGGCATCACGGTCAACGCTGTGGCACCCGGCTTCTTCGCAACGCAAACCAATGCCCTGGTTAGCACCGATCCGGCGATCCGTGAGTGGCTGAAGACCCGAACATCGTTGGGCCGTTGGGGGGACCCGCGCGAGATCGCGGCCGCGGTGGTATTCCTCGCTTCTCCAGGTGCCTCTTACATCACCGGTCACGTGTTGGTTGTGGACGGCGGATTGTCTGCACGCCTTTGAGCCGAGGTGACTGGCCGAACGTTGCAATGCGTCCTTTGTAACGGTAGCGTTAGTTACTGTTTCAATGCGTTTTGCCGAGGTTTTCGACGATGGCCACGATCGATCCGGATTTCGCACCTTATCTGCTGAAAGCATTCGACGATCCGCAGCAATACGGCGTGCATCAGTTGTTCAACGACTGGTGGCGATACGCGCCGGAAGACGTGAAAGCGAAATACGTCGCTGACTTCCGCAATCTGCCGCAACACAAGGTCTTCGTTGCGGAGGGCTTCTATGCGGAGCCGATCAGCATCGCATCGCTAGCGGACCATCCGCACGGCAGCTTCGGCAAGGCCTACCACTGTTTCATCGTCGACAACGGACTCGAAGAGAAAATCGCCATCAACTACCGGAAGTTCCACGAACATCTGGAGAAGATCGGCGTGCTGAAAGGCATGCCCGACGAGATCCGTTACGCGATTCTGCGCGGCTTTCAGATCCACGACTTCCTGCACGTGGTGACCGGCTACGACTCATCGCCTCGCAGCGAGATCGCGCTGCAGGCGTTCAGTCTTGCGCAACTTAAATTCCCCTATTTCGGCATGTGGATGTCGGTGGTCACGACGCGTATGACGTTCATCGACCCCGACATCATCGTGCCGACGATGGATGCGATCACCGACGGCTGGCGATTCGGCCGCGCTGTGAAGAACCTGGCGCTCGAGAAGTGGGAGATGCAGCTCGAAGAACCGCTGGCGGATCTACGTGCGCGCTACGGCATCGTGCCGTCGGGACGACTACCTTTGGCCGCGTGAATGCGCGTCAGCGATACCAAACTGGACGAAGTGAGGGAGCGTGGATTCGCGATCGTCGAAGGTTTTGTGGCAGGTGAGACGCTGCGGGCGGCCCAGGAAGCGTTGTGGGAGATCTATCCGGAGCCCACTGCCTATTTCGCGAACCCGGAATTGCACGCACGCTACTCACGCAGTCAGTTTGCCGGACTGCGGCATTTCGCTTACCCCTCGTGGGCACTAAATCGGTTGGCCGTGCTGCCCGATCTCGTCGACGCGGCAGAGCGCCTGTGTCGCACCTCGGACCTGCATCTATATAAGGTCGAGCTGTGGGGGAAATACGCGGGTGCGATCGACTACGACCAGTCGCACCATCGCGACTACGGCAATCACTCGCTCGTGGTACCGAAGGTCGCCGGTTCGCACGTCCAGATGACCACGTTCATTCTGCTGTCGGATGTCACCGAGGCGGACGGTCCGACCAAGATCGTGCCGCGGGAACTCTCCCGCGAACGACCACTCGTGCCGCGCGAACTACCGATGGGTGAGCTGTTTGATAAGGAGGTATCTATTACTGCACCGGCGGGCAGTTTGTTGATCTACTCGACCGACGTACTGCACCGCGGTTCCAACTTCATTCAACCGGGCCGGTCGCGCTTTGCGATGCTGATCGACTTTCAACCGCGCGGCTGGGCCTGGACAGGCAAAATGGCCTGGCCGAATCACTCGCTGTCGCCGGATTGGGTGGATGCGATGGTGCGGATGACGCCGCGCCAGCGGAGCCTGTTTGGTTTCCCCGCGCCGGGCGACGAATACTGGGATACGCAAACGCGGCGTGACGTAAGCTTGCGATATCCGGGTATGGACATGACGCCTTATGGGCGATCAGGTGACTGAACGATTTCATGCAGAGACTGTGCGAAAGGCACGCTGCCGTTACCTTCCTCGAAAGACGAGCACCGCTATATGGCTGCCTCTCCGCGTAAACCTGTGGCACCGCGGAAGCGCCGCGTCAAGCAAGCCAAGACCAGGCAACGACTGACCGGGGACGAGCGCAAGACGAATTTCCTCGATGCCGCGCAGGCGATGATTCGGCAGCGAGGGCTCGAAGCGTTGACGATGGAAGGGCTGGCGGCGCATTGCAACGTCAACAAAGCGCTGCCGTATCGTCACTTCGCAAATCGCGACGACGTGCTGGTCGCTTTGTTCGATAAGGAAACCAGCGAGTTCGACGTGCGGCTCGCGAAGGCGATGACCAAGGCGTCCGGGTTCGAAGCCAGTCTGGGCGTGTTGGTGCGAACGTGGTGCGGCGATCTGGAGAGCGGTATCGGCACCCCCGAGCTCATGCACGCTCGCACGACTGACGGCCAGCTCGAGGCGCGCCGACGGGTCCGGACGCTTGTCGCAGCGGACTACATCGCGGACCTCATTCAAACCTCTTACGATCTGCGCCGCGCCGATGCGAAGCTCGCTGCGGCTGTGCTGTTGGCAGGCAGCCAAGGGCTTGCTGCGATCTGGCGCGCCACCGATGCCAATCAGGGGCGGCTGATCGAGTCGTTCGTGAAAATGTCGGTCGGGGCAGTGGCGGCGATCGCGAAGGAGTGAACACAACTTTACGGGGAGCAACGAGGCATCAACGTGGACTACGAACAGATCATTTACGAAGTCTCTGACGGCATTGCACAGGTGACGCTGAATCGTCCCGACAAGCTCAATGCGATGACCGCGCAGATGGGCGCCGAACTCGATGACGCGATGGCACAAGCCGACTCGGACGATGCTGTGCGCGTCGTCGCTGTCACCGGTGCCGGGTGCGGATTCTGCGCCGGTGCAGATCTTGGCTCGGGCAGTGGTTTTGCGGCGGGATGGGGCGGCGTGCAACGCAAATACCGTCGCGCGACGCCGATGGAGGTGCGCGAGCCGGTGATCGCCGCGATCAACGGCACCGCGGTCGGCGCGGGCTTGACGTGGCCGTTGCAGGCCGACATCCGCTACGTGGCCGACAACGCCAAACTGGCCTTCGCCTTCGTGCGACGCGGCGTGCTGCCTGAGCTTGCATCTTGTTCGGTCGTTCGAACGTATGGACATGTGTACGGTCGAGATCGCGGATCACGATTTCGCCCAACTCGCGCTGTAGTTTGAGAAGGACGGCTCGACCCGTGTGCATATACCCGCGTTGCCCCACC
>JANLUG010001031.1:0-3308 GCA_031363335.1 Gammaproteobacteria bacterium | reverse complement strand
CGGTTTGCAACCGGCACCTTCACGTCGGTGAAGAAGACCTCTGCGAAATGCCGATCGCCTGCCATGTTCTCGATCGGCCGCACTTCGACGCCGGGCGTCTTCATGTCGACGAGCAGGCAGGTGATGCCGTCGTGCTTCACTTTCGGCGCGAAGTCCGTGCGTACCAGCAGAATGATCCAGTCGGCCCATGGCGCGCCGCTGGTCCAGATCTTCTGGCCGTTGACGACGTAGTGGTCGCCTTGCCGCACGCCCTTCGTCTGAATGGACGCGAGGTCGCTGCCGTAGTTCGGTTCGGAATAGCCGGTGCACCAGCTCACTTTCGAATCGAGGATGTCGGGGATGAAGCGTTTTTTCTGTTCCGGCGTGCCGTATTGGATGATGCCGGGGCCGACCCATGCGAGACCCATGAACGACGTACCGAGCGGCGGCGCTTTCGCGAGGGCCATCTCTTCCTTGAGGATCGCCTGTTCGGCGATCGTGCCGTCGGCGCCGCCGACGTCTTTCGGCCACGCGAAACCGACCCAGTGCTGCTCGCGCACCTTCGTCAGCCAGTTGGTGAGAAAGTCGCTGTTGCGCTGCTTCGCCGGCGGCAGATTCGCCTTGATGAACGCGCGCACTTCATCGCGGAACGCTTGTTCTTTCGGTGAGAATTCGAAATCCATTACAGGCCTCCCAACGCGGCGACGCGTTCGTAGTGGTGGTCGGAGTCGCCGAACATCGGGCGAGCCCACTTCGATCGTTTCAGAAACAGTTGAATGTCGTATTCGGCGGTGAAGCCGATGGCGCCGTGTAGTTGCACGCCGTCGATGCCGATCCGGGCAAATGCGTCGCTTGCGTATGCCTTGGCCAACGATGCGGCTCGGGGGAGTTCGGCGGGCGCGTCGTCTACGGTCCAGGCGGCGTAGTACGAAAGCGACTTGAACGATTCGATGTCGACGAACATCTCGGCGAGCCGGTGCTTTACGCCCTGGTACTTGCCGATCGGGCTGCCGAACTGGATGCGTTCCTTTGCATAAGCGGTTGTCATCGCGAGCGCAGCTTCTGCCGCACCGACGGACTCGGCCGTTACCGCGACGGCGCCGCAGTCGGACAAGTACGCGAGATCGTCCGCCGTCAGCGGCATCAGTTGTGCATCGCTCAGCGCGATGTCGAGCGTCAACGTGCCGATCCGCTTCGTCTCATCCATCATCGGTTGAACGGCGACGCTAACGCCGGGTGCGTTGCGTTCGACGATCGCGAGTTTGAAGCCGCTGCCGCTGCGGCACGCGACGATGAACAGATCCGCAGCACCGGCATCGGCCACGAATGGCTTCGTGCCCTTCAGGCGACCGCCTTCGAGCGTCAGCTTCACTGCATCGGGATGCACCCAGTTCGGTTCGTCATACAGCGCGAGCGTGGCGACGCGTGTGCCATCCGCCAGCGCCGGCAACAGCTTCTGTTGCTGAGCATCGCTACCGCAACGCAGCAGCGCGGCCGCCGCGAGCGTCTGCGAGATGATCGGCAACGGCGACAGACCGCGGCCGGTTTCCTCGAGCACCACGGTCAGATCGACCCACTTCAGACCGATCCCGCCGAAGCGTTCGGGAATGATCAGGCCGAGCCAGCCGAGTTCGGCCGCCTGACGCCACAGCGAAGGGGAGGTGCCGGTGTCGCTCTTCATCAGCGAACGCACTTCGCTCATCGGACACGCGTCCTGCATGAAGCGCCGCACCTGATCGCGCAGCAGCTCCTGTTCTTCTGTAAAGCCGAAATTCATGATGACTCCCTGATGTCAATGCGTTCATTGCTTCGGCGCAGCGACGATGCCGCGCGCGAGCCAGTCTTCGATGCGATCGCCGAGACCAATCTCGGCGAGGATCTCGCGTGTGTGTTGTCCGGAAACCGGCGCGGCCGCGCCCGGTGCAACGGGTGTTCGTCCGAACCGCGGCGCGGGTCGGGCGTGTCGCAGCGTTCCGGCGGTGGGGTGTTCGATGGTGCTGAATACCTGGTTGTGCACGATCTGCGGATCCTCGTGCAGCTCGGTCAATTTGCGCGCCCGCGCGAAAGGCACGTCTTCGGCGGCGAACTTCTCGGCAGCCTCCGCCAGCGTCAGCTTCTTCGTCGCCTCGGCCATTTCGCCGCGCAATACTTCGAGCAGCCCCGGCCGGTTTCGCTGACGGGCCGCTAATGTCGCGAAGCGGGGATCCCTCGCGACGTGCTCGCAATTCAGTGCGCGGCACATGCCGTGGAACTCGTCGTCCGAGAGCGTCATCGTCGTGCCCCAACCGTCGCGATATTCCGCGACGTTGCCGGAAGCGCCGACCGGCGGACGCGCGTCCACGCCATCGCCCTGCAGAATCAGATCGGCCGCGGTATCGGGCCACAGGAATGCAATCGCCGTATCGAGCATCGACAGCTCGATATGCTGCCCCGTACCGCTCTTCGAGCGCTCGAGCAGCGCGGCGGTGATCGCCTGGCAGCCGGTGTATGCCGTCAATTTGTCGAGGATCAACTGGTTGACCTGCTCGGGTTGATCCGGATGTTCGAGATGAATGCGCCCCTGCGTGGCGGCGATCCCCGAGTAGAACTGGATGATCGGATCGTAAGCACGCTCACCCGCGCGCGGACCGGTCTGGCCGAAACCGCTGATCGACAGATAGACGAGCTTCGGATTGATGGCGCTCAGCTTTTCGTAACCGAGCCCGAGGCGCGTGATCACACCGGGACGGAAGTTCTGAATGACGACATCGGCGCGTTTCGCCAACGTCTCTGCGATGCCGCGACCTTCTTCGGTGCCGAGGTCGAGCGCGATCGACCGCTTGCCGCGGTTGATCACGTGGAAAAAACCCGAGAATCCGTTCCGACTGCTGCCGACGTGACGCTGAATGTCGCCGACGAGGCGCTCCACCTTGATGACGGAAGCGCCTTGATCGGCGAGCAATGCAGCGGTCAGCGGCCCTGAAACGATGGCCGACAGATCGAGAACCGAAAAGCCGGCCAGTGGACCCGGCATGTCAGATCAGCCGAGGCCGCGCATCGGGTTGATCGGCGGCCACGCCTCTTTACTGGCGAGGATCTTTTCGCCGATCGTCTTCACATTCCACGGCGCGTCCTTCTGATCCTTCGACGCAATCGGCGTGATCTGCCACGACAGCAACGACACGTTGTTGCCGGCGACGAGGAACTGACGTCCCGACACTTCTTTCGCTTCGTCCGTGCACAGCCAGACCACGGCTGGTGAAACCTTCTCCGGCGGGAACGCGTCTTTCGCCTGTTCCGGCAGAATGTCTTCGGTCAGCCGCGACATAGCGGTGGGCGCGAGGATGTTG
>JANLUG010001028.1:0-1804 GCA_031363335.1 Gammaproteobacteria bacterium | reverse complement strand
CACATGAACTTGGTGTTCGGGTACGCGATCATCTCGGCGTTCAGGACTTCTTCGAGCGAGAACTCTTTCTGGAGCATCGCTTTCGGGTTCATCGTCGAGTGGTGATGGTTCTTCACCGACACTTTCGCGAACTGTTCGAACGTGGTGCCGTACTTGCGCGAATGCTCCATGCCGGCTTCGGCGAATACGGCAGGCATCGTGCCCGAACCCAACAGCCCTTCGCGCGATATCCCGGTACCGCCGCCACCGCCGAGCAGTCCCGAACTCATCTTCTCGACGCCGACCGCGAGCACGGTGTCGTACAGGCCGGCTTTGATCGCCGTCCAGGCTTCACGAAACGCCGTTGCACCGGTGGCGCATGCGTTCGCTACGTTGACCACCGGAATACCGGTCTGGCCGATCTGCTGCAGAATGCGCTGCCCGACCATGCCGCTCGCCTGGCCGAGGTTGCCGCAGTAGAACGCCTGCATGTCCTGAATTTTCAGGCCGCAGTCGTCCAACGCGCCGAGCGCGGCGATGGAGCCGAGCACGTCCACGTTGGGACCGGTGCCGGCCTTCTGGAATTTCGTCATATCGACGCCAACCACATATACGTCACTCATTTGTCTATCTCCTCAAGCGGCCCGGGGTTGAAAGAAATATGCGAGATACGAGTTACCTTCCCGATCCTTGCGCCCGGCATCTTTGATGACGATGTCCACGGGCATGTCGAATTTCAGTTTCTTGGGGTCGGGTTCGACGTTGATCAGATTGCCTTTCAAAGTGCCGCCGCCTTCGAGGTCGACGATGGCGGAAATGTAGGGAACTTCGACACCGGGAAACGACCGGTGCACGATCGAATAGGCATACAGCTTGCCGGTCGTGCCGAGCCGGTGGGCGGCGAGTTGATCGCGTGCGCCGCACTTCGAGCAGACGGTGCGCGGGCCCAGGTAGATGGAGCTGCAGTTCTTGCACTTCAGGCCTTCGAGATAGGGTTCACCTGTCTCGGGAATCTTCAGAAAGTCCACTGCAGGCAGTGGCTTTGCGTTAGTCATGGAAACGTCCTCTCTCTTTTTTAATGCGGATGGCTTATCAGGCAGGGGCCGAAGCATACTGCCGGAGGGGGAGGGGGGCAACGCTCTCACGTTGCGCGGGACATCGACGCGGAGCGCCTCGTAACGTGCGCTGCGGCGCCTTCCATACAGATCCCATGCTGAACCCCATGCTGAACCGAAACCTCGCGATTCTGTTCGTCAGCCAGCTCATTGCGGTGAGCGGATCGGTTCTGATCGTGACGATCGGCGGACTCGTCGGCGCCGAACTTTCTTCCGACGCCGCGCTTGCGACGTTGCCGGTCTCGATCATGGTCGTCGGCACCGCGCTTGCGACCGCATTTGCAGCGATGCTGATGCGTTACGCGGGGCGACGGATCGGCTTCGCGATCGGCGCGGCCATTGCCGCCGCGGGCGGCGCGGTCTCCGCGTACGCATTGCAGGCCGAGAGCTTCACGCTGTTCTGCTTCGGCGTGGCGCTTTATGGCGTGAACAATGCCTTCGTACAACAGTACCGTTTTGCCGCGGCGGAGAGCGTGCCGGCGCCGGTCGCCGGCCGCGCGATCTCTCTGGTTCTGCTCGGTGCAATCGGCGGGGCGTTCTGCGGTCCGTTGCTCGCGACCGGCGCGCAATACTGGATCGGTTCGCATGCCTACACCGGCTCGATGCTCGCGATGGGCATCATGCAGCTGATCGCGATGCTGTTGTTGTTCGTTCTCGAGGAACCGCGCGCCATCGCCCATGACTCAGCGGACGGACGGGAACGGCCTTTG
>JANLUG010000214.1:0-2812 GCA_031363335.1 Gammaproteobacteria bacterium | reverse complement strand
CAGACCCAGCCGTCCTTCAGCGTCTCGCGCGTCGCATCCGGTTTGTTCCAGTAGCCGCGGAAGTTCTGCGCACCGTGGATCCAGATCTCACCGGTTTCGCCTTGCGCCACTTCGCGGCCGTTGGGATCGACGATCTTGATCGTGACCATCGGCGGAATCGGGCGGCCGCAACTGCGGCCGCGTTCGAGCAGATCGGGACCCGAGATGCTGGTGCCGAGACCATTCGTCTCGGTCATTCCATAGCCGGTGCCCGGCACGCCCGATTTCAGTTCCTTCGCGATCTGTCGTGAATGTTCCGGCGCCATCGCGGCGCCGCCGCCGCCCATCGATTTCAATGAGCGCGTGTCGAATTTGTGGAAGTTCGGCGACTGCACCATCTCCCACGACATCGTCGGCACGCCGTTGAACGACGTGACGCGCTCGACTTCGATCAGCCGCAACGACTCCTCAGGATCCCATTTGTACATCCCGACCAGCTTGCGTCCGGGGCGGAACGACGACATGAACTGCACGTTCAATCCGGAAACGTGGAACAGCGGCACCGTCAGGATCATCGCGGGCGGAAATTCGGGCGACTCTTCGGCGAGCGCAGGGTTCAACTCGACCGCAATCGCCGCGCCGCACTCCCAACCCATCACCGCATGAATGATGCTGCGATGCGTGGCGAGCACGCCCTTCGGATGCGCCGTCGATCCCGACGTGTACAGAATCGTCGCATTCGAATCCGGCAGCACGGTGGGCTCGGGCATCTCGTCGCTCGCGTCGCCGATGAACTGCTGCCACGTCTGCACGCCCGGATTCGCCGCGGCGACCTGATCGGCACGGATCGCGACAAGCCGCAGTTTGCGAGAGGCCAGCAACGGCAACACGCGTTCGAGGCGTTCCGCGTCGGCGAACAGCAACTCCAGGCCGCTGTCGTCGATGCCGTAGGCGAGCTCCTCACTCGACCACCACGCATTCATCGTGACGGCCACTGCGCCGACCGACGTGATCCCCATGAAGGCAAACAGCCATTCGGGATAGTTACGCGCAGCGATACCTACACGGTCGCCGGGTTTGATGCCTCCGGCGAGCAACCGTTGCGCAACGCGCGCCGACTGTCGCCACGACTCGCCGAACGAGTAGCGCTCGTCCTGATAAACGTAGAAGTCCTTGTGACCGTGCACGAGGCTCGAACGGTACAACTCGCGCAGATTCGCCGGTGCGTTCTTGAACACGCGAAATTCCACGCCGTCGATCGTCTGCGGCCCAACCTCGTACGGTTGACCCGGTGCGGTGACCCGCGCGGACGCCGCTCGAATGGCTTCGATGTTCATCGGTGCTGCCTCACTTGAAGGACGAAAATTCTGACATGCGTCGTTGGGGCTGTCAGCCGCCGCGCGCTGCGTTGACGGCGCGTGCCGCACGCTGCAGTCTGCAGTCTACGGGTTGCGACGGGAACGGGACATCATGCGGGCGAACAAGGCATTACGGGCGTGGCGCGAACGAAAGGGCACCGTGGGCGGCTGGCTGTCGATCGGCAACGCGTACACCGCGGAAGTGATGGCGAACCTCGGCTTCGACTGGCTATGCGTCGACCTGCAGCACGGCCTCATCGACTATCCGGATCTGATTGCGATGCTGCCTGCCATCTCGACCACCGAAACGACGCCGATCGTCCGCGTGCCATGGAACGAACCGTACGAAATCATGAAGGCGCTCGATGCCGGCGCATACGGCGTCATCGTGCCGATGGTCAACAATCGTGAGGAAGCGCTGCGCGCCGTCAGCGCGTGTCGATACCCACCCGACGGTCTACGCTCGTTCGGCCCGATTCGGGCCGCGCTGTACGGCGGCCGAGGCTACTCGGTGGAAGCGAATACCGAAATCGCCTGCATCGTAATGATCGAAACGGCCGAGGCGTTGGAGAATCTGCACGATATCGTCACCACGCCCGGGGTCGATGGAGTTTACGTCGGTCCGTCCGATCTCGCGCTCGCACTGGGTTTACCGGCGATCGGCGATAACAACCATCCGAAACACGTCGCCGCCGTGGAGCGCATCCGAGTGGCGTGCGCCGATGCCGGCATCGCCATCGGCATTCACACGTCCAGCGTCGAATACACGCGCCGCTATCTGGCCGCGGGGTTTCAGTTCGTCACATTGGGCAGCGATGGCGGCTTCATGGGACGCGCCGCAAGCGAGGATCTGCGCGCGGCGCGTGACACGGCGAAGCGTGATCTCGAGAAGACCGGCTACTGACCTGCGACGACCTTCGAGATGTGCCGAGCATTCTGGCGGACGGCGTCGAGCAGATCCTCGATTCGAAACGGCTTGCTGAGCACCTGTCCGACGCCGAGTTCGGCGACTCGCGCCTTATCGGCTTTGTCAGCGTATCCCGTAATGATGACGACCGGCGGCGGATTCGCCACTGAGCGCGCCAGCTCCGCGAGTTCCAGGCCCGACACCTGCGGCATCGATTGATCGGTGAGTATCAGCGCGAGCTCGCGGTGGTGCGAACCGATGTAATCGAACGCAGCGGCGCTGTCGTTGAAGACGAGCGTCTCGTAGCCGGCGTTGCGTAACACTTCACCGATGAAGTTGCCGACCGATACTTCGTCGTCGACCACCAGGATGGTTCCGTCAGGCAAAGGTTCGGACTCGCCGACGTCGGTGTCGCGCTGCGATTGCTGCACAGGGAGCAACACACGAAACGTCGTACCGCGCGGGCTCGTCTGCACCGCGATGTGGCCTTCGTATTCGTGCACGAGCGTGTGGATCAACCACAGTCCGATGCCGGTGCCGCTGCCCGGGGCGCGCGTGGACACGAACA
>JANLUG010000973.1:0-5225 GCA_031363335.1 Gammaproteobacteria bacterium | reverse complement strand
CAGCTTCATCGGCGGCGGCGGTTCGACACCGGCTTCGGCGAGCACTTTTCCCATCCGACGCTCCGTTGCGTCGGCCACGATCTTCGCAAGCGCCGTGCCTTCTGCGAAGTGCAGGAACTCGAGGTAGGCCGGGAACTCGGGTGAGGCTTCGGCGGGCCGAAGGGTCGAGCCCTTGCCGAACTTCGCGAGCAGGTATTCGAGAATCGCGCCCGACTCCACCATCACCACGTCGCCGATGTGCACGATCGGCGTCATACGCATCTCGTGGTTCTTCTCGAGCGCAAGCAGCGAGCCGAGGATGTCGCCCTGGATGAAGTCGAGCTCGTACGGAATCCCCAGTTCCTCCAGGAGCCATGCCACGCGTTCAGAGCGGCGACCCTCGATGTGACGGATGATGATGCGTTCGTTTTTCGACATGGCTGTACTCGCTCTAGCTCAGGATGTTGACGATCAGTCGGCGTTCGCCACGGTGATGGCGGTGCTCCCACAAAAAGATGCCCTGCCAGACGCCGAGCACGAGCGCACCGCTCATCACGGGTATCGAGAGGCTCGCCGCCGTCAGCGCGCCCTTGATATGCGCCGGCATGTCGTCGGGACCTTCCGCAGTGTGGGTGTATAGCGGATCGAGCTCGGGAACGAGCCGATCGAGCCAGCGTTCCAGATCGGCGCGAACCGCCGGATCGGCGTTTTCCTGGATGATCAGACTGGCCGACGTGTGGCGGACGAAAACCGTTGCGAGACCATCGGTTACACCCGAGCCACGGACCATTTCGGCCACTTTGTGCGTGACTTCATAGAGTCCCTGACCGTGAACCGATACCGTCAATTCGAAGTTCATGGACCCGCACCGACCGGGTTTCGCGCAGCGCCGCGAGCGAAGGTGCCGCAAGGATAACGGAACCCCTCTAAGGACGCACAATGGACGCGTTGGCAGCGCCGCGGCAACTCGATCGGCCCGTCGCGACCGCGGTAACGCTGGTCACGCTGGTTGTCGGTGCAGCCGTGTCCTTTCTGACGGACGGCTACGAAATTGCCGCGTCGCTGTTCCTGTTCGCCATGCTCCTGGCAAGCCGCACGAACCATCGCGGTCTGGTCATCGGCACCGCCCTTTTCGCAACGCTGTCGCATCTCGTACCGACGCTGCTCGACCCCGAAATCTGGCACGGTTCGGCGTCGCTATTGCAGATCGGCGCGGGTCAGCTGCTGTGGTCGAGTCTGTATTGGATGAGCGCCGCGCTGCTGATCTGGGATCCGCGGCATCGCAATCTCGGCATCGAACAGATTCACGAGGCGTTTGCGCACGCACCCGCCGCGATGGCGCTGGTCGACATGACCACCACCATCGTTCACGCCAACGACGCGTTCGTCGAACTCATGGGTCGCGGCGACGAGCCGCTGGTCGGTACGAAGCTCGATCAACTGCTCGACGAAACGATGTGGGCGGAAATCCGCACGCAGCGCAACGAACTGCTGGCGCAACAGGATGCGCACATCCGCTTCGAACGCGACTTCGTGCGGCGCGACGGACGTAAGGTGTGGGCATCGATCTACGCGCGCATGCTGCGCGATCCCTCCGGCGCGGCACGCTTTGCCGTGTTGCAGGTACTCGATCTGACGGAGCAACGCCGCGCGCAACGCGCACTCGCCATCAGCGAATCGCGCTTCCGCGGCATCATCGAAAACACCGGTGAAGTGACGCTGGTGATCGACCTCGAAGGTCGCATCAGCTACGCGAACCCGAAGGCCTACGAAGTGTTCGGCGCGACGGCGACGTCGCTGATCGGCGCAAAACCGCTGCCGTTCATCCATTCCGTGGATCGCAACGAATTCGGCCGTGCGCTCGCCCGCACCAGCACGCGACCGCGCGAAACGTTCCGGCTGACGGATATCCGTTTGCAGCTGTCCGAGATCTATCTCGATGTGCAGTTCACCGGACTCGGCGACGCGCCCGGAATATCCGGCACCGTCATCACCGCGCGCATCACCACCGACCAGGTGAAGGCGGAGAAACAGCTGCGGCTGTCGGAATCGAAGTTCTCGACGATTTTCCACTCCAGCCCGGACGCAGTGATGATCCTGCGGAGCTCCGATAGCACCGTCGTCGACTTCAACACCGGCTTCACGCGCCTGCTCGGTTACACCCGCGAGGAAGGCATCGGCCTGACGGAACCGGCGCTGAAGATCTGGGGTAACAAGCTCGATCGCGACCGCGTGCAGGCGGAACTCGAAGCGCATTACGAATGCCTCGACTACGAAACTGAGCTGGTCGCAAAGAACGGCGAGGTGCTGCAGACCGAAATTTCGGTGCGCTACGTCGAGATCGACAGCGAGTTGTGCATCCTGTGCATCGGCCGCGACATTACGAAACGGCGTCTCGCTGAAGCGGCGTTGAAGGAGAGCGAAGAGAAGTTCGCACGGATCTTCACGGGCAGCCCCGACGGCATCGTCATCATCAGTCTCGCCGACAGCCGGATTCTCGACATCAACGACGCATTCGTCGCGTCCTCGGGTTTCAGCTACGAGGAGCTCGTCGGCCACCGCGTCAACGATCTGCCGGTGTTCGACGACATCGAGCAATTGAAGCGCTCGACCGAAATAGTCGTGAAGGAAGGCAGCCTGCAGAACTTCGAGCTGACCTTTCGAACGAAGAACGGCGAACAGATTCCGGCACTCGTCTCGGCGACCGTCGTCGAGCTCGAAGGTAAGAAGAGTCTCGTCTGCATCGCGAAAGACAACCGCGTGCAGCGCGAAACGGAAGGCAAGCTGCGTGTCAGCGAAGAGCGCTTCCGCGGTGCATTCGAGAACGCACCGATCGGCATGCTGCTGACCGACACCGACGGCTACATCTTCCAGGCGAACAACTTCGCCGTGAAGGCGCTCGCCTATCCCGAAGCGGAGATGGTCGGCAGTCACATCAGCCGGCTCGTACCCGCACCGGAACGACAGAGCCTGAAAGAGACGTTCGACCGGCTGCTTTACCGCTCCGGCAACGTCTTCCGATCCGAGCGCCGCATGCTGTGCAAAGACAGCATGGAAATCTGGACGAACTTCCACGTCGTGCTGCAGAAGTCGGAAACCGGCTCACCGCTGTATTTCATCGTGCAGCTCGCCGACATCTCCGAGATGAAGCGCAACCGCGAACAGATGGAACGTATGGCGTTCTACGACACGCTGACGGATCTGGCCAACCGCCGTCTGTTCGGCGATCGCCTGGAACAAGCCATCGCGCATGCACAACGTACCGGCACGTTCGCCGCATTGCTATATCTCGACCTGGACCAGTTCAAGCGCGTCAACGATACGCTCGGGCACGAAGCCGGCGACGAACTGCTGCGCGAGGTTGCCCGTCGCTTGAGTCATTGCGTGCGCGCGGAAGATACCGTTGCACGACCGGGCGGCGATGAATTCACGATTCTGCTGTACGACATCAGTTCGCCGGGCGATGCAGGCGCTGTGGCGGAGAAAATCCTCGCGCGGTTGCGCGCGCCGATCACCATCTCGGGCCATCACCTGGTCGTTACCACCAGCATCGGCATCACGATCATCCCAAGCGATTCGGTGCAGCCGAATATCCTGACGAAGAACGCCGACCTCGCGATGTATCGTGCGAAGGAACGCGGCCGCAATAACTACCAGTACTTCGCCGAGGAGATGAACACCAAGGCGCAAAGCCGGCTACGCACGGAAAACGAATTGCGCGAAGCGCTCGAATCGAATCGATTCGAGTTGTTCTATCAGCCGAAGGTGCGCCTCGCCGATCAGCGCATCACCGGCGTCGAAGCGCTGATCCGCTGGCACCATCCGGAGCGCGGCCTGCTGACGCCCGATAAATTCATCAGCGTCGCGGAAGAAACCGGCGTGATCGTCGGCATCGGCGCCTGGGTGATCCAACAGGCGTGCATTGCCGCGCGCGACTTGACTGCACAAACCGGCGCGCCGATTCAGGTGGCAGTGAACATATCGACGCGCCAGTTCCGCGATCCGAACCTGGTCAACACGGTGCGGCGCTGCATTCGGGAATCCGGGATCGATGCCGCGCAGCTCGAGGTCGAAATCACCGAAACGATGTTGATGGACGATGCGGAAGCAGCCGCCTTCACGGTGGAGCGCCTGCACGAACTCGGCATCAAGATCGCCATCGACGACTTCGGCACCGGCTATTCGTCGCTGAACTATCTGAAGCGCTTCCCGATCGACACCGTGAAGATCGACCGCTCGTTCGTCATGGACATTCCCACCAACGCCGACGATATGGCGATCACCGCGGCGGTGATCTCGATGGCACATCGGCTGAACCTCGTCGTCGTGGCCGAGGGCGTGGAGACGGTCGAGCAGCTGAAGTTTCTGAGCGAGCACGACTGCGAATATGGTCAGGGCTACTACTTCGCCAAACCGCTGCCGTTCGCCGAAATTCAGCGCTTCTTCGATCCGAACGTCGCGTTGATGCGACAACCGCGCAAACGCCCGGGTACCTGACACACACGAGATCTCTCGATCCAGCCTGACTCGATCGCAGGTTGTGCGATCATGCGCGCTTTGTTTCGGAGGTCAGCGTGTCTCGTCGACTGTTGTTTGTCAGAGCCAGTATCTTCGGCGCGGGCGGTCAATCGTCGCAGCTCGCCGATGCGTTCGTGCAACGTTTCACCAAGATGCATCCCGGCTCGAAGATCGTCGTGCGCGACGTGCAGAGCCCGCCCTTGCCGCACCTCGACGCGGCGACGTTTCTCGCGTTCGGTAAACCTGCTGATGCGCAGACGTCGGACGACGCGGCACAATTGCGTCTGTCCGACGAGTTGATCGGCGAACTCGAAAGCGCCACCGACCTGCTGATCGCGATGCCGCTGTACAACTTCGGCGTGCCGTCTGCGTTCAAAGCGTGGATCGATCACGTGACGCGCGCGCAGCGCACGTTCAGCGTCGGCGCGCGCGGCGCGGAAGGCCTGCTCGGCAACATCGGCAACTGCTGGGTGATCGCCGCGCGCGGCGGTCAATATCAGGGCACCCCGCGCGAGAATCAGGTGCCGTATCTGACGACGATGCTCGGTTTCCTCGGCATCCCAACGCCCACGTTCATATTCGCGGAAGCGATGTTGCGTCCCGATCTGCGCGACGATTCGCTGAGCAAGGCGCGCGAAGCGATCGAACAGCTCGTCTTGTGATGAATCGTCTCGATGCCCGACAACGCACGGGGTTGGTGCTCGGCCCCGTGCTGTTCGTCATGGTCG
>JANLUG010000913.1:0-1520 GCA_031363335.1 Gammaproteobacteria bacterium | reverse complement strand
GTCGACGACGTGATTGCGTATGTACGTCGCGAGCCAGTCGTCGGGGAGTACGTGTGAGATCTTTGCCATCGGGCGACTCTATACTGCAGCGCGCGCGCGACGAGAAGCGCTTTGTGCCCTCTTTGTACTTCTGCACACGGATTGAACCGTTGCAATGAATCGAGGTGACGATGGATCCGACTTCGCCGAAGCGGCGGACGGCGCTGGTGACCGGCGCGTCATCCGGACTCGGTGCGTGTTTTGCGCGGCATCTGGCCGCGCAAGGTTACGACGAGGTGCTGGTCGCACGCCGCACTGCTGCGCTGGAAGACGTGGCCGGTGAGATCCGTTCATACCGTCGCGAACATGCTCGACATGAAACGCAATTCGCCATCGTTCATCTGGTTCGTCAATTTGGGCGCGTCGATCCCGCAACGCGGAGCACGTCCGACTTCGGGACGCCGCTGATGGACAGGGTTTGGCGAACGACGGAAAATCCGCAAAGTAACGGAGTGTCGCGATGGCCGGTTTGAGCTTCCTTTCGAACCTCGAGACGAACAAGACGTTCGACCGGATCTTCAACGTCGGGCTGTTGTTGATCCTCACGCTGATCGTGCAGGCGACGTACGCGATCTATGTGCGTCCGGCGGCCGAACACTTCCAGGTCGAACAGCAGAATCTGGTCAACGCCGATCCGCACTATCAGGGCAAACGGTCCATTCTCGTGATCATTCAGGAACCGGAGCCCGAGGCGGCGATCATCATGTGCCTGTGGTCGCTGCTGCTTGCGGCGCGGCAGGGCTATAAGGTGTCGCGCTTCCGCAAACTGCTCGATCAGGATCTGATGCAGATGCCGCCCGGCTCGTGCGTGTTACCCGATGACGTGCGCGACCATCTGCGCCAGCTCGAACAGATTCCGCCGTCGTTGGCCGAGTCCGTGGTGCCGCGCGTCTTGCGCTCCGCACTGAAGCGCTTCGGCGCGACACAGAACGTGCAAGACGCGGCGACGACGGTGCATCAGGTGGTCGAGATCGAGGCGGCGCGGATGGACTCCGAACTCGCGATGGTCCGTTTCGGCGCGTGGTCGATTCCGGCGATCGGTTTCGTCGGCACGGTGCGCGGTCTCGGCGAAGCGTTGCAGAGCGCGCAGTTTGCGTTGAGCAGCAATAACCCCGGCGCGCTGACGGGTGGCCTGGGTGTGTCGTTCAATTCGACGTTTACCGCGCTGACGTTGTCGATCATCGTGATGTACGTGATCCACGAATTGCAGCTTGCACAGGAACGACTCGCGCTCGATACGCAGGAATATGCCGAGGAACATCTGATCAGCAACCTGCGCACGAGTCTCGTCGGCGGCACTGAGCGGCCGATCGTGCCGACGCCGATGGCGAACGAGCGACTCGTCCGGCAACGCTGATCTACGGGGAAGGCTCATGAACGGATTTCTGCTGCGGCTGGCTATTTCGGCATTCGGCTTGTGGGTCGCTTCGCAACTGGTGCCCGGTGTCGACATCAAAGGCGGCTGGACGTTGCTCTTCGCG
>JANLUG010000884.1:0-3672 GCA_031363335.1 Gammaproteobacteria bacterium | reverse complement strand
GCCGCGCGATCCTCGACGCCGCGGCCAACGAATTCTGCGCTGTGGGGCCGGCCGGTGCCCGCATCGACGCAATCGCCGCCGCCGCCGGCGTCAACAAACGCATGCTGTATCACTACTTTGCCAGCAAGGACGGCTTGTTCGCCGCGGTGCTCGACGATCGCCTTGCATCGGACCCTGCGGCGGCCAACTCAGTGGCCGACCGTCACGCGGCGGCGGCCGCGGAACCTGACCGCGTTCGACTGCTGATGTGGGAGGCGCTGGCGGCCGATGCCGGTCAGCCCGATACCGTTCGATCCGCTGCCTGGCGCGCGGGCGTCGAGAGCATCGAAACCGCCCAGCGAGCCGGCCAATACGACAACCTCGACGCGGTGCAACTCGAACTGAGCTTCGTCGCGATCGCGCTGTTTCCGTTCGCGTTTCCACAACTGACGCGGCTGATCTGCGGCGCATCGCCGACGGATCCGGAATTCGTCGCGGCGCGGACGGCGTTTCTCGCCGCATTCGAATCGCGCATGGCACGTAAGACGGAGATCCCGGAGACGCCGAAGCCGCGTTATCGCCTCGTGGCCAGCGTGACCGAGTCGACGCCGCGGTCACCCAACGAATAGACCCCCGTCAGCCGCGACGGCAGATCGATGCGAACACGTCGAAGTAGTCCGGAAACGTCTTGGCGACGCAATCAGGATCGAGGATCGTCACCGGCACGCCGCCGAGCGCGGCCAGCGAAAAACACATCGCGATTCGATGGTCGCCGTATGTATCGATGCGCGCCGGCGTGAATCGCTTGGGAGGCGCCACTTCGATGCTGTCGGCGCCTTCGACGACGTCCGCGCCGAGTTTGCGCAGTTCGGTGGCCATCGCCGTCAGGCGGTCGGTCTCTTTGACGCGCCAGTTCGCGATGTTGCGGATCCGCGTCGTGCCTTCGGCGAACAGCGCGAGCACCGCAACCGTCATCGCGGCGTCGGGAATCGCGTTCAGGTCGAGGTCGACGCCGCGCAGGCGCGCGGAACTCACCTCGACGAAGTCGTCATCGGCATGCACCTCGGCCCCCATCGCCCGCAACACGTCGAGAAAGGCGATGTCGCCCTGGGCACTGCCGCGACCGATGCCGCGCACCTGTACCGGCCCGCCTCGAATGGCGCCGGCGGCCAGGAAATACGTTGCCGAAGAAGCGTCGCCTTCGACGTGAATAGATCCCGGTGAGCGATAGGGGCCGTTCGGAATGTCGAAGCGCCGATAGCGATCGTGGCTCGAACGAATGCCGAACCGTTGCATCAGATTCATCGTGATGTCGAGGTAGGGCTTCGAAACCTGCTCGCCGTCGATCGTCACGGTGACCGGGCCGTCCGCAAGCGGCGCCGCCATCATCAGCGACGTCAGAAACTGGCTGGACACGTTGCCGCGCATGCGCACGTTGCCGCCGTGCAATCCGGTTCCGCGAACACACAACGGCGGATAGCCGTCGCGGCCGAGGTATTCGATAGACGCACCGAGCGCACGCAGACCATCCACCAGATCCGCGATGGGGCGCTCGGTCATCCGTTCGCTGCCCATCAACCGATAAGTACCGCTGCCGAGGCATAGCGCGGCCGTTAGCGGGCGATACGCGGTGCCGGCCATGCCGAGGTATAGCTCGCGCTCGACGTCGGTCGACACCAGCGGGCCGCCGCGGCCGATGATTTCGACACTATTGCCGCCTCGGTCACTGTTGCCGTCGCGGGTGAGGTCGATGTCGAGCGCGACGAGCGCATCGAGCATGAAGCGCGTGTCGTCGCTGTCGAGGACGTTGCTGATGCGCGTGGTACCCTCGGCCAACGCGGCAAGTAGCAAGACGCGGTTCGAAATGCTCTTCGAACCGGGTAGCTGGACCACGCCTTCGACGTGGTCGATCGGATTCAGGATCAGGGATTTCATCGCCCGCGCATTTAACGACAATCCTCCGGGCGGTGCTACTTGGGAAGACTGACGTGACCGACGTTTCAAACGAACTCGACGCATTCGTTGCGCGCTATCTGCAGCAGTATCCGCAACTCGTCGATCCGTTCGATCCGCAGTGGCGCTCGCCGTGCGAAGCGGCGGAACCGTTCATGTCGCCGGACGGCGTACAACTCGTGTCATGGAAACCGCTGCGCCGTGCGTTTGCCGACGATTTCGCCGGACTGGAGCGCGCGTTGGAAGCGCCGATTCACGCCGATATCAAGGCGTACTACGGCGCGTTCTGGTCGGGTGGGCTGGAGGCGACCGCGCAAGACGGCCATGTCAGTCTGATTCTGCTGTGGAACCCGTCGGATGCGGAACGGCTCGTCGAAAATCTCATCGGCCACGCGCTCGCCAAAAGACGGGCACGCACGCCGTTCACGGTCTTCTTCGCGTGTACGGAGCCCGAATCGGATCTGTTCCTGTCGGTGGACAATACGAGCGGTGAGGTGGTTCTCGAGGCGCCCGGTGCAAAGCCGCTTCGCACGGTTGCACCGTCGCTAACGGTCTTCCTGAGGGGGCTCGCCCCCGCTGCCCCCTGGATGCATCCCGAACGGCGGATGCTCCCGTCGCTCTGAATCACCCATGCCGTGCATACGCGGAGGATGCCGCATGGCGCGCGCGAGCGACTCGCGCTCGGCCGGCGTCAATGACTTCGCCATTTCGACGAACGAATGGTGGCTCGCCACCTGAGCAGCCGTCAGATTGGTGCGCAAGTCGGCCAAAGCCGCTGCGAGCGCGGCGGGGTCGAACGGCTCGGCCGTCAACGTTTCGAATACGTCGTGCTGGTCGCCGCGCATCTTGCGCAAGACCGGTAGCAGATCGCCCATCTGTTTGCGCAGCTCCGGTGTAATCGCCGCGCGGCGGTCGTCGGGAAGGAAACCGAGCAGCCGGAAGAATCCGGCAGTCGGATCAGGACCGAAGCCCGGCGGCGGCCCGAAGCCCGACATGCGGCCGACCATGAACCCGACGAGCAGCAGATTCACGATCAGCGACAGCACCAGGCCGCCGATCAACCATTTGTTAGTTCGCATCTGAATACGCCTCGTAGTCGGCGAACGCGAGCAAACTGACGTCGGACACCAGATCTTCGTTCACGCCGCCAAGTTCATATCCGATGCCGATCGCATAACCGAGAAACAGCGGAATGAGTGCTGCGGCGAACGCGATCGATCGTAGTAGCCGCTGGCCGTGGGTAAACCACGCGAACAAGCGTGGATTTGTCGCGTCGTCTGCGACCGCTGCCAGAATCCGGCTGCGCATGGCGCCGGTCGAAAGTATGGCGGCAGACAACGCATCGTCTAACAGCGTCTCTAAGGCGCTGGATTCGTCCAGCATCGACCGTGCTGCGTCGGAAGTTGCAATCAGACGGTTCGCTTGTGATGCGCGCACGGCCGGCCATCGGCCGAGGTCCGCACCGTAGCGGTCGAGGTGTGCCTCGAAATCGTCGAGCGTCATCGGGTTGTCGTGCATGGCTGCGTCTCTCGAGGTTCTAGTAAAGGCCGCAAGGCCGTCTTCAGTGTTCGGCGGGCGCGCGACAGAAGCGATTCGAGCGCTTCCACCGTGACCTCCAGCACTGCGGCTGCGTCCTGGTTGGACATTCCGTCGAAGTGGCACAACACGAGCGCGGTACGCTGGCGTTCGGGCAGCTGTGCGACCGCGTTCTGCATCGATATCCGGCGTCGATCGGCGTCG
>JANLUG010000834.1:0-3848 GCA_031363335.1 Gammaproteobacteria bacterium | reverse complement strand
GATAAGGAGATTCGCGTATTCGAACGCACAGTCTCCCTATCGCGCGACTTCGATTCAAGGCGAAATCGAGCTTGGAATTAAAGCGCCAGCAAGTGTTGCGCAAGCGCTTGCGGCGCCGAGAAGAACGGCGAGTGGTCCGTGTCCATCGTGATGACGGGCTCGCAGGGCAATCGTTGGACCATCGCCCGCTGCGACGCGATCGATATCGCGCGGTCCTTCGTACATTCGATGTACGCGCGAGGTATCCGTCCCCAGCGTTGCGCCGTGACATGCAGACGAGCGCCGAGCGCGGCTCCTGACTCGGGCCCGAGCGCCAGTTCGGCAAGCGCGATGTCGTCATCGGAACAATCGCCGTAGAAGATATCCTTCAGCCGGTTGGATGCGACGGTCAGCGATGCGCCGTCCGCCGAAGGAATCAAACCAGACGATACGGATGATCCGGCATCTCGAGACGCAGCATCGCCGAAAGTCTGGCCGTCCTCGAGCAGAAACGCGGTGAGATACACGAGCTTGGCGACTGTGTGCGGTTGTTGTTCGGCGGCCGCGGAAATGACAAACCCACCCATGCTGTGGCCGACCAGAATCACCGGCTCAGCCGCCGTAAGCATCACGTCGGCCACGCGTTGTGCGTAGCTCTGCATCGTCACCATGTTGATCGGCGTCTGGTCGCGACCATGCCCGGGAAGGTCGGGCGCCAGCACGCGGTGACCCTGTTTCCGCAGCAGCGCTACGACCTTGTACCAGCACCAACCGCCGTGCCACGCACCGTGAACGAGAACATAGGTACTCATGAGGGCCTCTCCATCACTCAATCACTTCTGCAGCATCACGCGAGCGCGTCGAGCACCGCGCGAATCAACCGATTGCCGCGTGTGTCGGTCTCGATGCCGGGTTGCATCTGATTCATTGCATAGCCGATACCGAGCGAGAGCTTTGGATCTGCAAATCCGACGCTGCCGCCCGCGCCGGAATGCCCGTAGCTGTTCCGGTTCGGACCATACATACCTTGCGTATTGAGAATGACGCCACGGCCGCGTCGCAACGGTCGCCCGAGCACGAGATCATCCTGCTCGCCCACCTCTTCCCGACACATCGCCTCGATACTGTCTTCACTCAAGACGCGCACGCCGTCGAGTTCGCCGCCTCGCGCCAGCGCCGCGTAGATGCGGGCAATTCCGCGCGCATTGGCTTGTGCGTTCGCGGCCGCAATCTCTGCGCTGCGCCACGCCGCGCTGCACGCATCCTGCCACGGCCGGATCGACGGATTCTGCAGCGCGTAGCGATAGAGCGGCGGCATCTTGATCGCCAGCAACGCGGCAAGGTCGGGTTGAATGCGCGCGTGATTCGGGCCGACGAGATCCGCAACGCGGCCATGTTCGGCCGTTGGCAGTCCGAGGTATACATCGGCACCGAGCGGACCCGCGATCCGCTCCGCCAGAATCGCGCCCAACGTTTTACCGCTGGTGCGCAACGCGAGCTCACCCGGCAGATAGCCCCACAACACGGCGTGATAACCCGCCGCGGTGCCGGGTTCCCAGAACGGCTCTTCCTCAGCTATGCGCGTCACCATCGCCGACCAGTCGTACAGATCGGCGACCGAGATCTTCTGGCGCAGTCCGCATACGCCGGACTGGTGCGACAACAGTTGCCCTACCGTCAGGCCGTTGTACCCGGCGCGAAATTCCGGCCAGTACGCGGCGACGGGTGCGTCGTAGTCGACGAGCCCGTCTTCGACGAGCGCTGCGAATGCAACAGAAGCCAATCCCTTTGTCGTTGAATACACGTTCACGAGCGTGTCTTCGTTCCACGGTCGCGCACACGCGCGATCCTGATAACCGCCCCATAGGTCGGCGACAGGCCGCCCGTCGACGATCGCGCAGAAACTCGCGCCCACTTCGATATCGTCGGTGAAGTTGCGCTCGAAGACAGCGCGAACGGCTTCGAAGCCGGGCGCAACCGTGCCATGCACGGGGAAGTCAGTCACGACTTGTACCTATATATATAGGGGCGGATCTACAACTGGAGCGGCATCACCTGGGCGACGCGCTGCGGCTCCGTGCGCCACGCCTGAGAGGCATCGACGTAAACCTCGATGCCGTTGCCGTCCGGATCGTGGAAATACAGCGATTTGGTCACTTCGTGGTCGATCGGCGTCGTCGCCACTCCCGCTGCTTCGAGACTCGCTCGCGCTTCGCGCAGATCGTCCAACGACGTGCCGATGTTGAACGCGACGTGATCGAGACCCGCGCCGCGACGCGGTTTGCCGTCGGTATCGTCCTTGACCTCCATCACCGCAAAGTCGTGATGATTGCCGAGCGTGAAGAACGCCATCTTCATGCCGCCCTGATCGAGGCGCGCGCAGACAGGTAAGCCCAGCACGCCGTTGTAGAACCGTTCGGCCCGATCGCGATCGGTCACCCGCAATACGACGTGGCCCAGTGCTTTGATCTTCATATCCGCCCTCTCCGAATGCCGTGATCCGGCCAAATATGCACCGCGGATTCCCGGAAAGCGAATGCTCAACACTCGTTGCCGTCGAATCGTCCGCAGGGAATTCCGATGAAGAAACCGGGCACCGTCAAGTTGCTCGAAGACCTCGGCCGCACGCGCCCGTTTCGCGGACTTGCGTTCACGACGGGCGGCACGACTCGATGTATGCGCCGCTTCTCGAAAGAGTCGGAACGGTGCGGCACGCACTGCCGTGACCGTTCCTAGAGATGCCGGAGCTGTTATTTGACGTCGAAGTAGAAACGCGCGCCGATGCCGTACGCCGTGGCGTTGTCGCCTGCAGAGATATTGCCGGTCACAGCGAACATGTCGGTGAAGTTGTAGACCGCGCCGACATACAGCGCGGTATCGTCATCCGAAACGTCCGCGTAGCTACCACCACCGTTCAGTTCGAATTGCGGCGTCAGCATCGCGCGCAGACCCGCGCGCAAGGCATAGCCGTCGTCGTCCTGCGAATCGAAGCCGTCGGCCTCGATTTCGGCCCAGACGTATGACGCATCGACGATGAAGTCGACCGTCGAGTTGAGCGGAAAATGCAGCCCCGCGCCGACTTGCGCGGTGTTCAGGTCGATGTCGAAGCCCGACACGTCGACATTGCCGTAGGAATACGACGCGATCAGGTAGATCCGGTCGGAGACGGCCAGCGACCCACCCGCACCGAAGACGTCGGCGTCTTCATTGAAGTTATCGAAGTCGACCTGCGAGTAGCCGAGCTCGCCGTAGGTATAGCGAGGGCCTTCACTGGCGAGCGCCGATCCGGCGAGCAGCACCGCCGCGGCCAAGCCGGCACGTTGTGACCCAATCGAGACTTTCTTACTCATCATCCACTCCCAGGGTATTGAGCGCAGACACCATAGCCCGGCCAGACCGATCGGCAACCCACCGATGCACCAGACTGTGGCGCCGATCGCAACCCGTTAGCGGCCGAGGTCCCGTTGCTTCACCGCTCAGAGTCGAAGCGGTTGCTCTTTCCGTCAAGCCACCGCTCAAAGAGATCACGACATGACTGACGACATCGCGCTGTGGTCGACCACACGCCAGGCCGACGCCATCCGTCGCCGCGAGATCACCAGCCGTGCGCTGCTGGAGCACTACATCGCCCGCATCGAACGTATCAATCCGGCGCTGAACGCCGTCGTCACGAAGAACTTCGGACCCGCGCGCGCCGCTGCAGATGCGGCCGATGCAACGCTGACCCGCGGCGACGCCATCGGGCCGCTGCACGGCATACCGATCACTATCAAAGACGCGCTCGAAACGCAGGGCATTCGCTCCACCGGCGGCGCGATCGAACTACACAACAACGTGCCAACACGCGACGCGCCGGTGGTGCGCGCGGT
>JANLUG010000811.1:0-5312 GCA_031363335.1 Gammaproteobacteria bacterium | reverse complement strand
CGGCGAAGACGGCGTTACTCAATCTGTCCGCGACCGGCCCGCTCGGCACCTACCCCGACTACTACGGCACGCGTCTGCGTTTCAACGCGACCGGTGCGGACATCGAGCCGTGGGCACAGACGGTCGGTCTGAAGACATCGCCTGCGCAGTTTTCCGCGCAAGGACAACTCGAGTGGACGCAAGCCGGCGTGGTACTGCGCTCGACGTTTCTGAACAGTGGCGGCAACACCCTAAACCTCGACGGTGTGGTGAGTACCGCACCGTCAACCAACAGCGATCTGCGTTTCGGTTTGCAGGGCAACAAACTCGCCGACGTTGCAAGCTACGTCGGTTGGCCCAACTTCCCGGCACTGCCATATAAAGCCGCGGGCCACGTCGTAGTGCAGAACGGCCGCACTCGACTCGACGGCATCGACATTGGCGCGGGTGGTGCGCGACTGCAGATCGGCGGCACGCTTGGAACAGCGCCGCGTCGGCAGGGTACAACGTTGGCGTTCACCTTCAGCGGACCTGACCTCACGCCATTCAAGACACTGGCGCAGGGTTACGGCCTGCCTGCCGGGCCGGTTCAGGCGCAAGGTACCTTCAGCTACGGAGACCGTCGCGTTCGTCTGCAGAACGTCAGTATTTCGGCAGCAGGCAGCCAGGCTCAGATAACCACAGACTTCGCGCTGCCCCTCGGTAGTACCGTTGGAAAGCTGCCGAACAGTTTCCACGTGCGCGCGAACGGGCCGGATCTCAGGCTGCTGATTCCGGACATGCCGGATGCGAGCGTCATCCGCCAGAAGTTCGACCTGCAAATGGAAGGTTCGTGGCTGCTCGACAAGTGGACATTCGACACCATTCATTTCGACTCCCCTGGCGGCTTCCTGAGCCTTCAGGGTCGATTGGACCGCGCGCCCGATTTCTCTGCCACGGCGTTGAACGTCAGAGTGCGGACCGCGAATCTCGAGGCAAGTGGGCACCTGTTCGGCCTGCATCTGCCGAGTCAACCGCTCGACTTCACGGCCATGATCGCCGGTACGCCGACCGCGTTCCGCATGACGCAACTGACAGGACACTTCGGCCAGACGGATTTCTCCGGCAGCATAGCTCTCGACCTGACGGCGAAGCCCGATCTCGACATCCGCCTCACATCCAACTTCCTCGATCTGACGCCACTCACGGATGCCGTTGGGAGCGACGGTGCATCGCCCACGCCTCTCGATCTACGCAAGATTCCGAACGTCGAGTTACCGTTGGCATTGCTCGAACGAGTGAACGGACGCGCCGCGATCCAGTCGGCGAAGACGAGCTTCCTCGGTCAGACATACGATCAGCTGCAGCTGCAGGGGACGTTGGCAAACGGACAGCTGACGGTCGATCCGGTTGCGTTTGGTAGTTCGGACGGGAATCTGACCGCGCGCATTGCGGTTGGAACAGATCTCACCGCACCGAACGTGCGCCTGTTTGCGAACGGCGATCAGATTCGGCTCGGTGTCGTGCCGGGCATGAATCAGACCGCCGCGGCCAGCTTGTACAAGGTGCAGATCGACGTCGCAGCGACCGGGCGCAATCTGCGCGATCTCGCTGCAACGCTCGACGGACACATACGGCTGGAAGGCGCCGGCGGTCGCGTGGCGAACTCGCGAGTGAACGCGCTTACGTCGGATTTCCTGAGTGAACTCGCGCGCACGCTCAATCCCTTGTCGAAGCGCCAGGAATTCACCGATGTCGTCTGTCAGGCCTATCTGTTCCAGGTCGGTGGCGGCGTGCTCCGTACCGATCCTGCGATCGTGATCCGCACCAAGGACATCGATGTAGTCAGCGCGGGTTCAGTGGATCTGCGCAGCGAGGCGATCGACTTCAACTTCAAGACCGCGGCGCGCGGCGGACTCGGCTTCAGCGCCGGGGAACTGCTCAACGCGTACGTGAAAGTGTCGGGGTCGCTGTCGAAGCCTTACCTGACCGTCGATCCGAAAGGCACGCTGGTGAACGGCGGCGCCGCGTTTGCAACCGGTGGACTGTCGATTCTTGCAACGACGTTGTGGGATCGGGTGACGCGACAAAAGGATCCGTGCGCGGCCGCACTTGCCGAGTCCAACCGGCGTGCTACCAGCAAGAAGAGTTGGTGGTAGCGGCGCCTGTTGGGTGCGATGGCAATCGTATCTATTGAATGCCGCAGGTCGACTTAATCTGTGCGATTTTCTGATCGATCATCTTGTTGTAGTCGCCGGAAGCGATCTGCATTTTGCCCTTTTCGGTTCCTGTTGCAGCACCGGCGACCAGACCGATCGGTGTGATCGCGCTGACGCCGTCCTCGATCTGCTTCGCGGTGCTGACCTTCTCGGCCTGCAGCGTGCGCAGGTCGCCCTCGGCCGTCGCGCAGTTCACGGGCGCCGCGACCTGTTGGTCGACGGCTTGAACATTCGGTCCTTTACATCCGGCCACCAGAACGACGAACGCAATCAGCATCAACTTCGCTTTCATTTGGATCCCCTAGAGGTTTACAGACAATCCCCTGCGACTGTGCACGAGGCGTCCGGCGTTTTCTACCGCGCCTCGAGCTTCGTTTCGATCAGTTGCAGGCGATCGTTGCCAAAGTACATGTCGTCGCCGTCGAGGAACATCGTCGGCGAACCAAAGCCGCCGCGGTTGATCAGTTCTTCGGTGTTGATGCGCAGACGATCCTTGTAGGTAGCGGCACCGATCTTATCGAAGAACTCGTCCACCGGAAGTCCGCACGCCGAGACGATGCCGGCCAACACATCGTCCTGCGAGATGTCGGCGAGATCGCCCCAATAGCGGTGGAACACGCGGCGCGCATACGCCTCGAGGCAACCGTGCTCGAGGGCGACGAAAGCACCGCGCATCGCCTTCACGCTGTTGACCGGGAACACCGGCGGTTGGCCGATCGCAACGCCGACGAAGTGCGCCCAATCGCGCAGGTCCTTCTGGTAGTAGCGCGCTTTCACCGCAACCGGCTTCGCGCGATTCTCGTACACGCTGGGATTCACCTGATTGAAAACACCACCGACGAGGATCGGTCGCCAGACGATGTTGAAGTCCACCTTTGCCTTGAGTTTCTGCACGCTCTCGAACGCGAGATATGTCCACGGACTCGAACAATCAAAGAAGAATTCGAGCGTGTGCATGACCCGACCCGCGTGGTGGTAAAGCAGTCAGCTTAAATTGTTGACAGGCGTTCGCAAAGCGGGTGACATTACCCTCGTTTGTATCGTTCTTTGCATTGTCGGGGGATCGCATGAAGGGGGAAATGGAATGAAGTTCACCTGGTTCAACCTGATGCCATGGCCGCATCTCCCCGAAGACTTTCGCGAAAAGTACCGCTCAGTGTGGGTCGATATACCGAGTTCGCTGTACGACCCCGTCAAGGGTCACGAGCTCTACAACATCTATCTCGACGAACTCGAATATGCCGAGCAGCTCGGCTACGACGGGATCGGCGTCAACGAACACCACGCGAACGCCTACGGCATGATGCCGTCGCCGAACATCATGGCGGCGGCGCTCGCCCGCCGGACGTCGAAGGCCGCACTGGTCGTGCTCGGCAATTCGATCGCGCTTTACAACCCGCCGATCCGTGTCGCTGAAGAGTTCGCGATGCTCGACGTCATCTCCGGCGGTCGGCTGGTGGCGGGATTTCCCGTCGGCACATCGATGGATACGAACTACGTCTACGGCGACATTCCCGCGCTGACCCGGGAGCGCTATGCCGAAGCGCACGAATTGATCATGCGCGCGTGGCGCGAACCCGAGCCGTTCGCGTTCAACGGCCGTTACACCAAACTGCGCTATGCGAACTGCTGGCCGAAGCCGATTCAAGCGCCGCCGCCGATCTTCATTCCAGGCGGCGGATCGCTCGAAACGTACGATTTCTGCCTCGATTTCGACTACGTGTACTGCTACCTCAGTTTCAGCGGCTACAAGCGCGCGAAGCAGTTGATGGATGGCTACTGGCAGCGCGTGAAGGATCGCGGCAAGGATCTATCGCCGTACCGCGCCGGATTCGCGCAAACGATCGTCGTGGCCGAATCCGACGCCGAAGCCGAACGCGACTACCGCGAGCACATCGACTACTTCTACAACCGTTGTCTGCACGTCTATCCGGGTTTCGCGGACGCGCCCGGCTATCGCACGATCAAGACGCTGAAGGCCAACGTCACGTCGCAGATGACGCAACAGGCGTTGGGCGATGTCAGCAGCATGAGCTGGGACCAGCTCGTGAACGACGGTTATGTGATCGCCGGCAGTCCCGATACCGTTGCCGCACAGATGAAAGAGCTGATTAGCGGGCTGCGCGTCGGCAACATCTTCTGTCTGATCCACGTCGGCAACATGCCGAAAGAGAAATGTATGCGTTCGAGCAAACTGTTTGCGGAAGAAGTGATGCCGCAGTTGCGCGACATGTGGCCCGAATACAGTAACGACGACCGGTTCTGGGTGCATCCGCTCGCCACGCAGGCAAACCGTCCTGCGACGCAAGTCGTCGGAGCAGGCTGAATGAAATCGCGTCTCATCGATGTGGCCGGTCGTCACCAGGTCAGAGTCTACGAAGGCGGCCGCGGTCCGCAGTTATTGTTCATGCACGGCGCAGGCGGACTGCTCGCCAACGACCCGTTTCTGGCGCGACTGGAGCAGAAGTACAGCGTCACCGCCCCGCTGCTGCCGGGTTATGAAGATTCCGACAGCACCGAGCCGCTGCGCACCATGCTCGATTTCACGCTGTTCGGGCTCGACGTGTGGGAAACGCTGAAACTGAAAGATCCGATCCTGGTCGGCCATTCGATGGGCGGCATGATTGCCGCTGAAATGGCCGCGCTGTCGAATACCACGGTGGAGCAGCTCGCGTTGATCTGTCCGGCGGGCCTGTGGCTCGACGACGATCCGATTCCCGATCTGTTCTCGAAGCTGCCGTTCGAACTGCCGCCGCTGCTGTTTCACGAGCCAGAAAAATACAGCGCGCTGCTGTCGGCCGGAGGTGACTTCAACGATCCGGAGTTTCTAACGGATTTTCTGGTCGGCAACGCGCGACGGATGGGAACCGCGGGAAAGATCCTGTTCCCCATTCCCGATCGCGGCCTCGCCGAACGGCTGTACCGGATTCGCGCCCGTACGCAGATCATCTGGGGCGAGTCGGATCGGTTGATCCCGCCGAGTTACGCCGAACATTTCGTCGATGGCATTGCCGGCGCGAAGCTGACGATGATTGGCGCAGCAGCCCACATGGTGCCGTACGAGCAGACCGACGCCGTGCTGGCGGCCATTGCGAAGCTGCACAACTGAGTTTTGCCGCTCCTGTATCGATGAAC
>JANLUG010000761.1:0-9078 GCA_031363335.1 Gammaproteobacteria bacterium | reverse complement strand
GCCCGGATTCTGTGGCCCCGTCATCGCCCGCATCTGCAGCCGCTCGCGCGCGTACGCGAGCGACGCCTGGTACGCCGCTTCGGCAACGCCGACGCCCTGCATACCGACACCAAGTCGTGCGGCATTCATCATCGTGAACATGCAGCGCATACCTTCGTTTTCCGAGCCGACGAGAAACCCCGTTGCGTCGTCGAAGTTCAGCGCGCACGTCGAGTTGCCGTGAATTCCCATCTTTTCTTCAATGCCGGTGCACTGCACGCCGTTGCGCGCGCCGGGCGACCCGTCATCGCGCGGGATGAATTTCGGCACGATGAACAGCGAGATGCCCTTCGTGCCCGGCGGTGCGTTCGGCAGGCGCGCAAGCACCAGATGCAGGATGTTGTCGACGAAATCGTGCTCGCCCGCGGAGATGAAGATCTTGGTGCCGGTGATCGCGTACGTACCGTCGACATTCGCAACGGCTTTCGTGCGCAGGATGCCGACATCGGAACCTGCCTGCGGTTCGGTCAGGCACATCGTCCCGGTGCACGCACCTGAGAGCAGCAACGTCAGGAAGCGTTGCTTCTGCTGCGGCGTACCGTGCCGTTCGAGCGCGTTCATCGCGCTGTGCGACAGATCCGGATACATCGTCCACGCCATGTTGGCGATCGTCATCGGCTCTTCGACGATCAAACTCATGCTGTGCGGCAACGCCTGGCCGCCGTACGCAGGGTCGCCGGTCATTCCGGTCCAGCCGTTGGCGACGTACGTTCGATACGCTTCTTTGAATCCCTTCGGGGTGGTAACGACGCCGTTCTCGAAGCGGCATCCTTCGATATCGCCGCTGTGATTGACCGGGAACAGCTCCGTTTCAGCAAAGCGCGCCGCCTCGTCGAGAATTGGATCCAGCAGGTCGCGCGTTACGCGTTCGCGATCGGATAGCCGCGCATAGTGCGTCTCGAAGTCGAAGACGTCGTACAACAGAAAGCGCGTGTCGCGCAGCGGGGTGCGGAAATCCGCCATGATCGAGATTCCGTAAAGCGGCCCAGGAAACACAAAATGACACCGCGGACGCGCACCATAGCGTCGTGGTGTCGGAAGTGTCAAAAAGCGGCTAAGCGGTCGCGGTCAGGCCCGAACGTCGAGCAGAAACCCGAGCACCGCATCGGCTGTTTCGACGACCTTCGCTGAGGCTTCGACCTGATATTTGTGCACCTTGAGGTCGACGATTGCCTCGGCTGCATCGGCGAGTTTGTCGGTCGGCTTATCGTGGCGGAGCACGTTGTCCGTCGTCGGTTGCGCGCGGTCATCCAGGTTGAGGTCGGCTATGTCCTGCGCCGTGCGTTTCAGTCCTTTGAGGCCCGTCTGAATGCCGTTGACACCCGCCTGCATGATGGGGTTTACGGCCATGACTGAGATCCAGTGAGGTCTGTGGCGAGCTTACCCTGGCACCTCGAGTGGCGCGGTAATCTCGCGCGCAACTGTGCGCCACGGCACACTGGTCATGGAAGCGAGCGCGCTTCTTCAATAGTGGATGCGGAAATTCAACGTCGTTCGGCGCCGCCTCGACGCATTGCTGTGGGTGCTGCTACCGGGCGTCTGCATCCTATGCAACGCGCGCAGCGGTGTTGCCGCCGATCTATGCGAACACTGCCGCGCCTCGTTACCGTGGCTCGAATCACCCTGCCATCGGTGCGGGTTGCCGCTGGAGCATCCGGGCGATTCGATTTGCCGCGCGTGTTGCTCGAGGCCACCGCCGTACGTAAAGACAGTCGCTGCGCTTCGCTATTCCGAACCGGTCACCCGCATGATCCATCGTCTGAAGTTCCGCGGCTCGCGCATCGACGCCCGCGTGCTCGGCGCGTTGGTTGCCTCTCGCGTCGCGGAAGCCTACGCGTCGGAGCCGTTGCCGGACCTGGTTGTGCCGGTGCCGCTGAGTCGCCGAAGGCTGCTGCAGCGTGGTCACAATCAGGCCGCATTGCTCGCGCGCTGGCTCGTCGCCGCACTCGGCATCACGTTCGACACCAACGCCTGCCGGCGAGTACGCGAAACACCACCTCAATCCGGGCTCAGCCGGACGGCGCGATTGCGCAATCTCACCGACGCATTCGCAGCAAGGCGTCGCTTCGACGACCTGCGCGTCGCGGTGGTCGACGATGTCATGACCACGGGCACCACGGTCGCCTCGCTGACCCAGATGCTATTGAACGAGGGTGCGCGCGAAGTTCACGTGTGGGCAGCGGCGAGAACCCTGCAGCCGGCACGTGAACCTACGCTGTTAGAATGAGTGCCTCGTTTCGACCGGAGCACATCGATGAATCGCTTGATAGCGGGTCTACTGATCGCGGTCATCGCCTGCTCGGCGAACGCCGATCCGTTGCGGATCGCGGTCGCTGCGAACTTCCAGAACACCTTCGAAACGTTAGTGGCCGCGTACTCCAAGCAATCGTCCGACCAGATCGAAGGCACTTACGACGCAACCAGTTCGCTCTACACACAGATCGTCAACGGTGCACCGTTCGTCGCGTTGTTCGCGGCCGATGGTGACCGCACCGAGCAGCTCGTTGCTAACGGCCGCGCTAAGGCGGCAAGCCGATTCGTTTACGCGATCGGCCGGCTGGCGCTGTGGACGCCGGGCGCGCCCTCACAGTCACCTTCGGATTGGCTGGCGGACCCGCAACATCACATCGCAATCGCAAATCCGGAGATCGCGCCGTACGGACTCGCAGCCAAACAGGCGCTGACATCGATGCAGCTGTGGGATCAGGTACAGCAGCGTCTGGTAACCGCTAACAGCGTTGCACAGGCGCTGCAACTCGTGGAAACGAAAAGTGCTGAAGGGGCCTTCGTCGCGCACGCGCAGTTGATCGCACACTACAAAGGCAAGCCACCGGCCACCGATGTCTGGATGGTGCCGTTGAACATGCACGCGCCGATCGTGCAGGAGGCGGTCGTGTTGAATACGCCGGCCGCGGATCGCGCACAGATGTTTCTCACCTTCGTCGCCTCCGACGCCGGGCGCGCATTGATTGAAGCAAATGGATACGCCGTGCTGGCGCCAATCCGTTGAACCGCACATTTGCCGACACGGAGTCGTCGCACCATGAGTGAAGTCGACGCAGAAACTCCGTACGCGAACCTATCGCCCGATCTGATACTCACCGCAATAGAAGCGTTCGCGTTTCGATGCGACGGTCACCTGCTCGCGCTGAACAGCTACGAGAATCGCGTCTATCAGATCGGTCTCGACGACGGCAGCAAGATCATCGCGAAGTTCTACCGTCCCGAACGACTGAGCGATGCCGCGATTCTCGAAGAGCACGCCTTTCTCGCAGAACTCTCGGCGGCGGAACTGCCGTGCGTCGCGCCGTTGCGCACGGAAGCGGACGAGACGCTGTTGGTCCACGACGGATATCGCTTCACGCTGTTTCCCCGCCAGGGCGGCCACGCGCCGAATCTCGAGTCGGAGGAGAACCTGCGCGTGCTCGGACGAACGATGGCGCGCATTCATCGAGTCGGCCGCAGCGGACGCTTCCGCCATCGACCCAAGTTCACCACGGAGCGGTTGGGAACCGAATCGAGAGAGTTCGTGCTGGCGCACAACTTCGTACCGGACGAGCTGATCGATGCATACACGTCGGTGACGACACACCTGCTGGCGCGCATCGGCGATCAGGCGCTGCCGGCCGGCGGACGGATTCACGGCGACTGCCATCCCGGCAATGTGCTGTGGCGCGACGATGCCCCGCACTTCGTCGATTTCGACGACACGGTAATGGGTCCGGCCGTACAGGACCTGTGGATGCTGCTGTCGGGGGAACGCGACGAACAGACGCGTTCGCTCGCAAAACTGCTCGAAGGCTACGACACCTTCCTGGAATTCGACCTGCGCGAACTCGCGCTGGTCGAGTCGTTGCGCACGTTACGGATCATGCACCACGCCGCGTGGATCGCGCGGCGCTGGCACGACCCCGCGTTCAAACTCGGCTTTCCCGCGTTCGGAAGCATGCGGTATTGGTCGGAGCACGTGCTGCATTTGCGCGAGCAACTCGCCGCACTCGACGAGCCGCCACTCGCGCCTTAGCGGGTTGGGTAGCGCTTCGTAGCGCGGTGGAAATGGATGCTGGGTGCGCCGGACATCCGCCGCTCGACCGCCATTCGAAGTCGCACCTGCTCTTAGCTGATAAGGCCAAGCTCAAGCGCACGCGCAACCGGATTCGCATACTGCGCGATGATCTGCTCGCGCAGATCCGGCGGTGTTGCGGCGAGGCGCTGTTCGAACTCGCAGACCCGTTCGGAACTCTCGTCCGGCATCGCGCACTTCAGCCCCGCAAGCTTGGCGGCCATAAAATGCGTCGGGAACAATCGATAGCCGCGCGCGATCTGACGATCGATCTCGGCCGCAACCGAATCCGCATCGGGAAAC
Organism: Gammaproteobacteria bacterium; assembly: GCA_031363335.1. GTDB lineage: Bacteria > Pseudomonadota > Gammaproteobacteria > Pseudomonadales > Azotimanducaceae > DATJGR01. Next base: position 4,673 of record JANLUG010000761.1, on the reverse strand, counting down.
GCGCCCGTAAACGCAGGACCGATGCTCAGATGCACCCGCCCCTTACGGCCGGTAACCCCGGTGATGATGCTGCGTAGATCTTCGCCCGGTGCTTTTCGGTACGCGCCATGTTCGGCGAGCTCAACCAACTCGTGCGCTTTCAGTTCGTCGCAGGGATCGAGCTCATACGACACCGCCGCCGGCACGATCGACAATCGGCCGATCATCTCGGCGATATCCGGAATGTCCTTACGATACGCCAGCGACAGCATCTTGATCAGCGCAGGGTCGGTGAGGTCTTTGCCATCCTTCGCGCGACCTTCGCGCTGCGCGGTCCATACCGAATGTCCGGTCTCGATCGAGTGCCGGATATAGCGCGACGTTTGCGACATCGACGCGAACGCCATCTTCGCCCCGCGTTTGCCGCGATGCACGACGAAGCCCTTGTTGAGACGCATCACGTCGGCGGCGTAGCCGGTGCCCAGCAGGTTGTCGCCGATCGCCATCCGCGTGGTCGGATGACCCGCCCGGAACAGCGCGAGGTTCATGAATCCGGAATCGAGCGTGATATCGCGATGGTTGGAAATGAACAAGTGACTGAGATCGGGTTCCAGCCGCTCGATGCCCGATACAGTGAATCCGTCCGTCGTGTCGTCGATCATCCGCTGAAAAACCGAGGCCAGCGCTTGCTGAAACGCATCGACTGAGTCGATCTTCTCGAACGCGTCGCGTAGTTTGCCGCCGACGAGCCAGCGCGCGAGCGGCGGCGCCCAGCGACTCAGCGATGGCGCCGCGTACCGCGAAAGGTCGCGCAGCAGAGACGGATCTCGACTGAGACGCCTGAGCACGACGGCAACTTCGTCGTCGCGGTAGGGACGTATCTCTTCGAAGTCGGCTACGGCCTGCGGCATCAAATCTCGGGTGGTTGCTGCCAACGGTGCCGTGCAGGCTAGCCAAAAGCTGTCCGACACAAAAGCACCGCGTTCAACTAACATCGTCAGCCGAGCCAGAAGAAGGAGCGTAGCGATGACCTCTCTCGGTATCCGACCCTACGAGAAAGGCCTCGTCGACCTCGGTCGCGGCGGCTACGCGTGGCTGCAGCCGGACGGCGGCTGGGGTTGGAGCAACGCCGGCCTGGTGAGTGACGGCGATCAGGCGCTATTGATCGATACGTTGTTCGATGTGCGGCTGACGGCCGAAATGCTGGCCGCAATGCGGCGCGCGGTACCGAAAGCGCAGATCGGACAACTCGTGAACACGCATTCGAACGGCGATCACTGCAACGGCAATGAACTCGTCATCGGTGCGCAGATCATTTCGTCGAAGGCGACTGCGGACGAACTCGCGCACGAGTCGCCGCGGATGATGGCGTCATTGATGAAGCAAGCACCGAACATGGGCGAACTCGGCGAGTTCTTCCTGTATTGCTTCGGCGCATTTCATTTCGAGGAAGTCACCCAAACTCCGCCGACGCGCACCTTTGAAGGCGCGTTGGATCTGATGGTGGGCAGCAAGCGAGTGAATCTCAAACAGGTCGGCCCTGCGCACACGCGCGGCGATACCATCGTGCACGTGCCATCGGAGAAACTCGTGTTCACCGGCGACATATTGTTCATCGAAGGGCACCCGATCCTGTGGGCCGGCCCGGTTGGCAACTGGATCGATGCGTGCAACTACATCGCGTCGCTCGACGTCGATGTGGTCGTGCCCGGCCATGGTCCGATCACCGACAAGCGCGGCGTCCTCGCAGTGCGCGATTATCTCGTCTACATCCGGGATGAGGCCAGGCAGCGTTACGACTCCGGAATGAATGCGTATGACGCCGCGATAGACATCCGGCTCGCCGACTACGATTCGTGGGGCGACGCCGAGCGGATCGTCGTAAACGTTTCGACGCTATACAAAGAATTCAGCGGGGACACGACACCGAACGACACGACGAAGCTGTTCGGGATGATGGCGAAACTGCACCGCGCGAAGCGCTGACTGCAATCAAACACGACCCAAAAAGAAGGGGTGCCTTGGCACCCCTTTTACGCTTCGGATTTTTCCGAAAAATCTTATGAAGTACGACGCCGCAGCATCACCAGCGCGAGCACGCCCGCAGCGAGCAGAACGTAGATGCTCGGATCCGGAACACGGATGACGTTCAGTGCGAAGGCGCTAGCGGCAGCGGCCATCGAAACCAACGTCGTCACGATCACAATGCGGGTAAACACGTCCTGATCCCCTCGTCTTTATTCTGGTATGCGCGAAACAGGCGGGCAGACTAACAAAGCACTTCGAGCTTCGAAGTGACGAGAATGTAAACGCGGTCACATTTATTCGAGGCGAGCGTCGCGATGGCATCGCCCAGTGCCTTCCTCTAACGTACCCGTGCATGGAACTCGGACTTTCGGACAAGACCGCACTCGTCACCGGCAGCCATCGAGGCACCGGCGCGATCATCGCCGCCCGCCTGATCGACGAAGGCGCGACCGTGCTGGTGCATGGTTTCACCCGGGACGAAGCGGAGCGGTCGTGTGAAACGATTGGCGGCGGCATCGCCGTCTCGGGTGACATCGCCACGGTCGCCGGAACGGAGTTGTTGTTGGCGGGCTGCGCGAACGCGCCGCCGATCGACATCCTCATCAACAACTACGGAACCGCCGGCGCCGGGCGCTGGGACGATACCGACGAGACCGCGTGGCTCGACATGTACCAGCGCAATGTCCTGTCTGCGCAGCGGCTGATTCGAGGGCTGTTGCCCGCGATGCGCGGCAGAGGCTGGGGACGCGTCATCAATCTCGGCACGGTTGGCTCTACCCGCCCGGCCGCGCGGATGCCCCACTACTACGCCGCCAAGGGTGCGCTCGCGACACTGACGATGAGCCTCGCGAAGGAAGTGGCCGGCACGGGTATCACCGTCAATCTCGTATCGCCGGGCCTCATACACACAGCTGAAGTCGAAGCGAGCTACGTTGCCCAGGGACGTCGCAACGGTTGGGGCGAGACATGGGCCGAGATCGAGCCGCATGTCGCGGCCGACATTCCGATCGGACGGATCGTCCGGCGCGAGGAAGTGGCCGATCTGGTCGCGTTTCTGGCGAGTCCGCGCGCCGATGCGATCCACGGCCAGAACATCCGTATCGACGGCGGCGCGCTCGGCATCCTGACCTGATGCGGCGCCTTGCCAGGTGACGGTTAATGCGTTTGAATCACCCCCCTTTCCGGCCGGCACGGCCGTCGTCAGCCCATAGGAAGCGAGCATGAATTTCGAGTTTTCCGACGAGCAGAACCTGTTGCGCGAACAGGCCCAATCCTTCCTCGCGGACAAGTGCCCGCTGACTGCCGTGCGCCGCGTCCTCGACGGCGACCAACCGAACGACGCGCAACTCTGGAAGGGCATGATCGACCTCGGTTGGACCGCGACGTCGATTCCGGAAGAGTACGGCGGCATCGGGCTCGGTTACCTCGAACTGTGCGTGCTCGCCGAAGAGTTGGGCCGCAGCCTGGCGCCGACGCCGTTTTCGTCGAGCGTCTATCTGGCCACGGAAGCGCTGCTCGCGTTCGGCAGCGCCAAACAGAAAGCCCGCTACCTGCCGAAGCTTGCCGCCGGTGAGTGGATCGGCACGTTCGCAATCGCCGAAGGTGCCGGCGAACCGAACCGCAGCCTTAAGACGAAGGCGAAGAAAGGCACCATCAAGGGTACAAAAGTGCCGGTGCCCGACGGCGACGTTGCGGATTTCGCGATCGTGCTCGCGAAGGAAGACAAAAAACACGCGTCGATGTACATCGTCGATCTGAACGGCGCCGGCGTGAAACGCGAAATCGTGCCGACGCTCGATCCAACCCGCTCGCATGCGTCGATTCGCTTCAGCGATGCACCGGCCGAACTGCTCGGCAAGGAAAGCAAAGGCTGGGCGCAGACCGATAAACTATTCGACCGCGCCGCGGTGCTGTTCTCGTTCGAGCAGGTCGGCGGCGCACAGGCCGCGCTGAACATGGCGAAGCAGTACGCGCTCGGCCGGTTTGCTTTCGGGCGTCCGATCGCTTCGTTCCAGGCGATCAAACACAAGCTCGCCGACATGTACATTGCCAACACGCTGGCGCACTCGAATTGCTACTACGGTGCCTGGGCACTATCGACCGACGCCGACGAGCTGCCGGTCGCCGCCGCAACCGCTCGCGTCAGCGCAACCGAAGCGTTCCACGAGTCGTCGAAAGAGAACATCCAGACGCACGGCGGCATGGGCTTCACCTGGGAATTCGACTGTCACCTCTACTACCGCCGCGCGAAGCTGCTTTCGGTGAATCTCGGCGCACTGCCGCGCTGGAAGGATCGCCTGATCAGCGCGATCGAAGCCACCCACTAACCGCCGCGCCGACACCGTACAGACCGTACAGAAGGAACCGACGATGGATTTCAACGACACCTCCGAAGAAAGCCTGTTCCGCGCCGAGGCGCGCGACTTCCTGAACGCGCACGCGCAACTGAAAAACGACTCGGAACCGCGCGACGAGAACGAGGCCGACTATCTCGCACGCGCAAAAGCTTGGCAGAAGCTCAAATACGAAAACGGCTGGGCGTGCCTCAACTGGCCGAAGGAATACGGCGGCCGCGACGCGACCGCGATGCAACTGATCATCTGGAATCAGGAAGAGTCGCGTTACGACGTGCCGACCGCGCCGTTCGCGATCGGCCTCGGCATGTG
>JANLUG010000670.1:0-1810 GCA_031363335.1 Gammaproteobacteria bacterium | reverse complement strand
ACTTCGGTCTGCTCGTTGCGCGCACCGACTGGGATGCGCCGAAACACCAGGGGCTGACCTACTTCGTGCTCGACATGCGCCAGCCCGGCGTGCAGGTTTTGCCCCTCAAGCAGATGAACGGTCACGCATCGTTCAACCAGGTGTTCTTCACCGATGCAAAGATCCCCGCCAGTTGGATCGTGGGCACGAAGAACAACGGCTGGGGCGTTGCAATGACGACGCTCGCGCACGAACGCCGGCCGGCGGTCGGCGTGGCGGGAGTCAGTGGTGAAGGCCGTACCGGTCAGGCGTATGAGGAAGCACGCATCGAAGCCGAAATCGCCAACGAGCCGTATAAGTGGTACCCGCAGCGCGCAGGACGCGTCGATCTGGTGATTCCTCGCGCGAAGAAAACCGGCGCGTGGACCGATCCGGTGATCCGTCAGGAAATCGCGAAGCTGCTGACGATGTCACGCAGCACGAGCTGGATGGCGCGCCGCGCCGCGGCCGCGCAACGCATCGGCAAACCGCAGGGGCCGGAAGGCTCACTCGGCAAACTCGCCGGCAGCAACGTGGCGCGGCAGGCCTCGCACGTGCACACGCTGATCACCGGAGCCGAGTCGATGTTGACCGGCGCAGATGCTCCGCTCGACGGCATCATCGCGGAGATCCTCGTGTCCGTTCCCGCCACGTCGATCGCGGGCGGTACCGATGAAATTCAGCGCAATATCATCGGTGAGCGCGTGCTGGGGCTTCCAAAAGATCCACGTTCGGACGCGGGACCATTTCGGGACATCCCTCGAAACGTCTAGTCCAGCAACACGCCCGGATTCAGGATCGAATTCGGGTCGAGCCGGTCTTTGATCGCGCGCAACGCTTCCGCGAACAGGGGTGGCCGCTGCCGCTCCCACGCCGGGCGATGCAACCGACCTACGGCATGGTGGTGCGTGACGGTGCCGCCGCAATCGACGACCGCGTTCGCAGCCGCTTCCTTGATCTCGCGCCACTGTTCGGCTTCGCCGCCGATCTTCGCAACACCCGAGAACGAGTAATACGGCGCCGGGCCGTCGGGGTAAACATGAGTGAAGCGGCAGGACAGCGACGTCCCTTCTCCCAACACTTCCTTCAGGGCGCGGCCGACTCGCTCGCGAACCTCTGCGTCAAACGCCGGCCACTTGTCCCACGTGATCGCCGTCTCGAACGTATCTGCCAGCAGACCCATGCCGTTCGTGAGACCCGCGTTGACGCCGATGAAGCTGTCGCGCCATGCGCCCACTGCCCCTTCACGTCCGGTCGCCTCACCGGATCCGTCAGAGATCCGAATCGCGGCGTCGTCGATCTTGCCGCCGGAATCGCGCGCGATCTGCACGGCCGCCTGAATGAACGGACCTTGCGGCACTTCGGCGGATTCGAAGCCGATGATCAGCAACGTGCCTGTTCCGTCCATGCCCGCCGCGCGTTGCGCTTCCGCCGGATCGAGCAAGCGCAGATTCGCCGGCCACAACTTTGCCTGCACCACGTGCCGCGCGGCGTCGTAACCTGCCTGCCACGAGGCAAACGTCACGCCCGCCGTTGCACGGAACACCGGCCGCTTCTGAATGCGCATCCACGCCTCGGTGATGATGCCGAGCGTGCCTTCCGAGCCGAGCACGATGCGGTCGGGGCTCGGACCGGCGCCGCTGCCGGGGAGGCGCCGCGACTCCCACCAGCCCGACGGCGTCAGCATCCGTGTCGACTCGACGAAGTCGTCGATGTGGGTGTGATTCGTCGCGTAGTGACCGCCGGAGCGCGTCGCGATCCAGCCGCCGAGCGTCGACCACGGAAAACTCTG
>JANLUG010000667.1:0-1012 GCA_031363335.1 Gammaproteobacteria bacterium | reverse complement strand
GCCGCGCGCGCCGAAGGCCAACCGGTCTGGCTGCTCGAACTCGATGGGCCGATCGGCCCCGCCACTGCCGACTACTTCATATCGAATCTGCGCGACGCGCAGCGTGCGGACGCAGCGTTGTTCGTGATGCAACTCGATACGCCGGGCGGGCTCGATCACTCGATGCGCGACATGATCAAGGCGATCCTGGCGTCGAAGGTGCCCGTCGCCACGTTCGTGGCCCCTAACGGTGCGCGGGCGGCGAGCGCCGGAACGTATCTGTTGTACGCGAGCCACATAGCCGCGATGGCACCTGCCACGAATGTCGGATCCTCGACACCGGTGAGCATCGGCGGCGGTGAAGCTTCGCCGTTTCCTGCGCCAGGCGGTTCACCCAATCCCGAACAAGGTAAATCGAAGGACCCATCCTCCGGCGATGAATCAGCCGGCGATACGGCGGCGCCTAAGCCGCCAGGCACGACGATGGAGCGCAAGATCGTCAACGACGCAGTCGCCTATATTCGCGGCCTCGCGGAACTGCGTGGCCGCAACAAAGAATGGGCCGAACAAACGGTGCGTGACGCGGCGAACCTGCCGGCGTCGGAAGCGCTCGCCGCGCACGTAATCGATCTGATCGCGACCGACGTCGACGATCTGTTGCACAAACTCGATGGCCGCGAGATCAACATCGAGGGCGGCACGGTGAAGCTCGATCTGAAGGATGCCGCGATTACGCGCGTCACACCTGGCTGGCGATATCAGGTGCTGTCGGTCATCACCGATCCGAACGTCGCGTACATCTTGCTGATGATCGGCATCTACGGGCTGATACTGGAGTTCTACCATCCGGGCACCGCGGTTCCAGGCGTCATTGGTGTGATCTGCCTACTGCTCGCCGGCTACGCGCTGCAGATGTTGCCGGTCAACTACGCGGGGCTCGCGTTGATCGTCGTCGGCATCGCACTGATGGTCGCGGAGATATTCCAGCCGGGCTTCGGCGTGCTGGGTGTCGGAGGTGCCGTTTCATTCGTAT
>JANLUG010000645.1:0-7228 GCA_031363335.1 Gammaproteobacteria bacterium | reverse complement strand
GGTCATCCGCTACGAAGGACCTCAGGGCGGCCCGGGCATGCGGGAGATGCTGTCGCCGACGAGCGCGATCGGTGGTCGCGGTCTAGCCGGCGACGTGGCGCTCATCACCGACGGTCGTTTCTCCGGCGGCTCGCGCGGCTTCGTCATCGGCCACATCACGCCCGAAGCATTCGTGGGCGGACCGATCGCGCTGATCGAAGACGGCGACCGCATCACGGTGGATGCGAAGAAACGCGAGATCACGCTCGAAGTATCCGATGCGGAACTTGCGGCACGACGCGCTCGTTGGAAGGCGCCGCCGCCGTATACCGATCGCGGCGTGCTCGCCAAATACGCGAAGCTCGTCAGCTCCGCGAGTCTCGGTGCAGTAACAGACTCTTAGAGCGGCCACCCGGCTCGGTCGCGAACACACGCGACACGAACCAACGGTACAGCCCGAGCCCGAGCGTTATGCCGACTATGTCGACGAGCACGTCTTTGAGCTCGGCGCTTCGCGTCGGCTCGAACGACTGAATCAACTCGATCGCAATGCCGTAGGCCAACATCCAGACGGCCGGCTTCCAACCGCGCTCGGCCGAGTGATGCGCGAACCAGAGCGCGGCCGTCAGGTAAGTGAATGCCCCGGCATGCAGCAGGATATCGCTGACCTGGAACGGCATCGGCACGCCTTCGGGCGCGAACGCGGCGTAAGTGGTAAAGACGAGCGGAAACCAGAATCCGGTCAGGATCAGCCAGCGCGGCGCACGGATCATCGATCAGCGCGCCGAACGCTCGTGCACCAGATCGACCAGAAATTTGACGTTGTCGACCGGCGTCTCCGGAACGATGCCGTGGCCCAGATTGAAGATGTGACCATTGCGACCGCCGACCTCGTCGAGGATCGCCTGGGTCTGCGCGGCAACGGCGGCGCGATCGGCGCACAGCACGATCGGGTCGAGATTGCCTTGCACCGACCTACAGCCGAGCCGGTCCCATGTTTCGCCGATCGGCGTGCGCCAGTCGAACGCCATCACATCCGGCCCCGCCGCGTACATATCGTCGACGAGATGCGAATTGCCGGTGCCGAAATAGATGATCGGCACGCGCCCCCCGATGCGCTCGATCAGCGACTTGCTGTATGGCGCAACGTAGCGACGGTAGTCGGCCACCGACAGGCAGCCGATCCACGAGTCGAACAACTGCACGGCGTCGACGCCGGCATCGATCTGCAAGCGCACGTAGTCGGCAATCGTCTGCACGAGTTTCGTCATCAGCACGTCCCACAACTGCGGCGCCGAGTACATCATCTTCTTGACCCACACGTAGTTGCGCGAGCCGCGTCCCTCGATCGCGTAAGACGCGAGCGTGAACGGCGCCCCCGCGAAACCGATCAATGCGGCCGACGCCGGCAGGTCGTGCAGGATCTGCTTCACGGTTTCGGCGATGTACGGCGTGCCTTCCTCCGCCGGGACGATCGCGAGCCGCGAAACGTCTTTTGCGCTGCGCACCGGGTTCGCGAACACAGGACCTTCGCCCACTTTGTAGCTGAGTTGCATACCCATCGGTTCGAGCACGGGCAGCAGATCGGCGAACATGATCGCCGCGTCCACGCCGAGAATACGTTGCGCATCGAGCGTCACGCGCGCCGCGAGGTCGGGGGTCTTGAAGAAGTCGAGGCTTGTGGTGGTGCCCTTCACGTCGTGGTACTCGCGCATGTACCGACCTGCCTGGCGATTGAGCCAGATCGGCGTATGCGGCACGGCTTCGCCGCGACACGCCTTCAGAAAAACGCTGTTTTTGCGCGCATCGATCGACATCGAGATGGCATTCCAATGGGGTCCGCCGCACCTTAGATAGCCGCCTGTCTCGCGTCAACCGACGCAGCCTCACGGAGGCGAAAAGCCGTGACGGGCTCCGCAACGCCTTTCACCGCGAACGGGCCGAGCGCGTCGAACTGATCGGCGCCAACCAGATCTCGCGTCGCCTGCGATACCCATGTCTCACCCGTCAACGCTAACCCTTCGAGCCGACTCGCGAGATTCACGGCCGCGCCGATCATCGTGTACTCGATGCGCGTATCGGAGCCGAAGTCGCCGACCGAGCAATAGCCCGAAGCGACACCGGCGCGCACCGCGAGCACTGCCGGAATGCCGAGGCTCCGGCCCGCCGCGTTCAACTGCTCGATCAAACGGGCGAGTTGACCCAGCATCGCGACGCACGCGCGCGCATCGGCACGACGGCCTTCGCTGTTCGCGTCGCCGAAACTGATCAACGCGCCATCGCCGAGGAATTTGTGCAGATTGCCTTTGTGGCGCGCGGCCAGCTCCACGAGCGCGGCAAAGAATGCGTCGAGCAGGTTCGTCAGATCTTCCGGCTCGAGTCGTTCGGTCAGCGCGGTGAAGTCCGAAATGTCGATGAACGCGACTGTCAGCCAGCGCCGCTCGAGCGGCGCCTTCGTTGTGATTCGCTCGTTCAATCGCGCGGCAACCGGCGCGGCCACATAGCGCGACAATCGATCGCGCTGCAGTTCGAGTTCATCCGATACGGTTCGCAAGCGCTCCCGCATCCGGTACATACGCATCGTTTCTTCGTAGCCGAGCGCACAAAGGGGGGTGGTGTACGCCACCATGAACGCGAGGCACAGCGCGTCGACGAGCTGGCTCTGCCGATAGACGATATCCGAAGCCAGCAGCGAACCCGCGCACCAGCCGGCCACGACGAATACGCAGCAACGCGGAAGTCCGCGCCAACCGAACTGCGCGACGGCACCGGTCAACAGCGCGCCGATCACCGCAACGCCAGGCAGCAACGGCAATGCGAGCATCGCCACGCAAAAAGGCGTGAGCAGATTCTCCCCATCGTCGGCGATGGCGCCGAAGGCGGATCTGGCCGTCTGCAAGAGCCACGGAATCGCCGGAAACAACATCACGCCCAGCCACGGCAGCTCCGGCGGATCGGCGTGTGGCGCCGCCAGCGCCATCAACAGCGCCAGCCAGACATACGCGGCAAATCGAAACCGTTGGACGCGTTGACTGAGAACCGCGGGCTGCAGCATGAACCGAGTGTCGGCCGGACCCTCTGCAAACGCAGCGGAGTCGCACCGCCATCGATGTGCGCCGGCGCTCACGTCCTTTGCTCGGGGCCGGCTCGCCACCTGCTCCCGCGTATCGCGAGCCCGAGAGGCGCCTACGGTGTAACGACCAGGCTACGAAATGTCTGGCGATTCGCCGGGAGCTTCTTGCACTCCACGCCACCGATCACCACGTCACCGTCGTCGCTCAGCAGCAGCACCTGCGACGTCTGCGGAATGGCGAACAAGGCTTCGGGTCGCAATGAACCCAGATCGACCGGATTGAGCGGTTCGGCCGCGTCGCCGCGCTTTCCCGACCAGCGGTACAACGCAAAACTACCTTCGTCGACGATCGGTCCGGCAACGATCAGGTAGCTCGCTCCGACCCGTTCGATGCTGCGAATTCCGCGCCGGCCCAGATTGAGCTCGAACGGTTCGCCGAGTCTCGCGCGCCCACCGTCGACGGCTTCAGCCGGATTCTCCAACGGAATAACGAGGGCGCGCTCGTCCGGCAGCGGGTTGCGCAAACCGATCAACAGCTGTCCGTCGGGCGTCGCGGCCAGTCCTTCGATGTTCAATCCGCCATTGGCTTCGGCCGCGCGACGCGCGGCACGCTCGAGATGGTAGCGCGCGAGTGAAGGCGTCTCGGTCAAGTCGTGTAGCAGGTGCTTGTAGGGCCTCCCGACCGGAACCACTTCACCGGCGTTCAGGTCAGTCGCGAACAGCCGGTACCGGCTCGACTCGACCTGACCCTTGCTGTTGCGGCTGTGCGATGCGATCCAATAGATCCGCGAGCCGATCGTCGCGGCGCCTTCGATATCCGCTTCCTTCCGGCCGACACCGAGGAAGCGCGACACATCCAACGATCGAATCGATTGCGGTTGGCCGCGCCGATACGTAACGAGCACGTTGCTCTCGTCATTCGCAACAATGAAGTCGTCCGCACTCGTCGCAACCGCAGCCGATGCGTCGCAAGGACCCGAGTAATTCATCGACGGCTTCGAATCTGCGCGAGCGATGCCGACGCACAACACGCTAACGAAGCCCGCAATGCCGAACAACCCGAACTTCGCGACGCTCGGCGTCATGCCTACAATTCCGAAAGCGCCGGGTCCAGATCTTCCTCGTAGTCGACGCCGTCGAACCCGAAGCCGAAAATTTTCAGGAAGTCGGCGCGAAATCCGTCGAGATCCGCGAGCGTCGCAAGGTTCTCGGTCGTGACGATCGGCCAGCGGCGCTTCACGTCGCCCTGAATTGCATCGGTGAGTTCCACGTCGTCCATCCGAATGCGCTGCGCATCGTCGAGCCGTTGCGGTTTTCCGGAATAGACCTGCGTTCTGAACAGGCGGTCGATCTGCTCGATGGTGGTCTCGTGCACACCCGCATCCTTCATCACGCGGTACATCAACGATCCGTACAACGGCACCACCGGAATCGCCGCGCTCGCCTGACTGACGACGAACTTCAACACCGCGACGCGCGCTTCGCCTTTCAGTGCCGCCAACCGTTTGGTGATCGCGAGCGCGGCGCGGTCGAGGTCTTCCTTCGCCTTGCCGAGCGTCGCATGCCAATAGATCGGCCACGTCAGTTCGGTTCCGATGTAGGTATACGACATCGTGCGGAATCCCGGCGCGAGAACACCCGCCGCCTGCAGCGCATCGATCCAGAATTCCCAATCCTCCCCGCCCATCACCGCGACCGTTGCGGCGATCTCGTCTGCCGTCGCGGGTTCGAGATCGACCTCTTGAACAACGCCGCGATCGACGTTCAGCGTTTTGACGTGGTACGTCTCGCCGATCGGCTTGATCGCCGATCGATACAGCACGCCGGTACGTGGATGCTGACGCACCGGTGACGCGAGGCTGTACACCAGCAGATCGATCTGCCCGAGATCGTTCTTGATGCGTTCGATGACCTGCGCCTTCATCTGATCGGAAAACGCGTCGCCGTCGAGCGTCTTCGCATACAACCCCGCTGCGTGAGCGCGCGCCTCGAAGGCGCGGTTGTTGTACCAGCCGGCGGTCGCGGTGCGATCCGCTTCCGGCGCTTTTTCGAACGACAGTCCGAGCGTTGCAGCACCGGCACCGAATGCATTGACGATGCGTGACGCGAGCCCGTAACCGCCGGACGCACCGATCACCAGCACCCGTTTCGGACCGTTGGCGATTTTCCCGCGCGCTTTCACCACGGCGATCTGTTCATCGACATGCGCGGCACAGCCCTTCGGATGCGCGGTCGTGCAGATGAAGCCTCGAATGCGGGGTTTGATGATCATCGACGTCTCTTCGTTGACGAGCGTGAGAGGGGCGGGCTAACCAATCATACCTTCGCGCACCGCATGACGCATTGCGGCGGGCACATCGAACGCCCACGGACCGTTGCGTTCGATTGCGATCTGCGCGCTCAAACCGTCGCCGAGTTTGTGATCGCGGTCGCCGTCGAGCGCAAGCACGCCCGGACCCTGGAATACGACCGGCATGCCGAGCGGAATGCGCGTGTGCTTCGCGACCGATACGTCGCGGAAAAATCCAGGCGATAGCGGCGCCTGGAACGCGCGGCCTGGTCCCATCTCGAGCAGCAGACCGCAGTCGTCAGCTGCGCTCACCGGATCGACGAAGCCGCCAATGGGCGACATGCCGACCGAGTCCGGCTCGGCGCGCGTCAGCAGAATGCGCGCGAGCTTGGTCGCGTCGAACGGCAGGAAGTTGCCCACGAAATCGTCGCGCAACAGCGCCGCATCGATCAGACCGACGTCGGTGGTGCCGTCGGAGAAGCGCAGTCGCAGCACTTTCGCGCGACGCGCCAGTTCCGCGCGCGGCAAGCGGCCCGCCGCGGCAAGACCGGCAACCATGCCGCCGATGGTCGGCTCCAGCAATTGCGGAAAGACGTTGTTCGTGCCGGTCGACAGCGCCACCAGATTGATATCGGGTGCCGCCCGCGTGATCGCGCGATTGGTGCCGTCACCGCCGAGGCTGACGATGGTGTCGCAACCCGCCTCGAGGTACGCCGCCATCGCCGCTTCGGTATCGCTCGCGTCGTTGGCAAGCGGATGCTCGATGACGTGCACGCGCGCTTTGAGATTCATGTACGAAAGCGCCAGCGTCGCGATTCGAAACGGTTCGCGGGCGATATAAATGTCGGTAACACCGACGGCTTCGGCACCCGCCGCTACCCGCGCGACTACGTCGCGCTTCGCTTCGTGTGTCATGTTGGTCGCGCGCGCGGCGAGACGCCGCACATCGCGTCCCGACATCGGATTGACGCAGATCGCGAGTCGGACGCTCTTCATCGGATCCGACAGCACAGATCGTGTTGCAACAACTGCTTCGTCACCTTTCGTTCGGGAAGCGCTAAGCTATTGCCTCGATCACGTCGAGGCAAGTGCGTTGGCGAAACCGTCGAGCGAAAACACCGCCTGCGAACATCTGGTACGCGCCACGCCCAGTGAGTTTCCATTCGCGGTCGAGATGGTGCTCGACGGCCAATCGGGATTCACCGATGCGATCGTCCGCTGTCGCACGTGCGGTCAGGCCTACCTGATCGAAATGCTCGACTGGGCGCCGCCGCGATACGAGCGCAGAACATTTCGCGTCTCGCTGCTCGACGACGATGTAGTGGCGCGATACGCGCACAATCGCGAGCGTGCGAGTTGTGATCTGAAGCGCGCGGCGGCGGAGTGGTATGCGGTTCAAACGCAGGCGCGGCTGACGAACGTGTCGATCACACTCGATGTCGACAACGCAACGCTGATCGACGCGCGTTTGCTTCCGAACGACACCGACGTGCCGATGGCGCATTGGCGCGAACGGATCGGCAGTCGCTAGCAGGCGCAGCCTGCTCCTTTCAGAAGACTCCTAGCAGGCGCAGCTGCTCCCTTCAGAAGACTCCTAGCAGGCGCAGCCTGCTCCCTTCAGAAGACTCTTAGCGGATCCGATCCAGAACCCTGATCGTGTACGCAAAGGCATGCCGCGCATCGACTGCGTGATCCTCGCGTTGCACCTCGCGCCACTGCGTCTCGTCAAAGGCCGGGAAGAACGTATCGCCGTCCATCTCGGTATCGAGCAACGTGAAGTAAAGCCGGTCCGCTTTCGGTAACGCGAGCGCATAGATTTCCGCGCCACCGACCACCATCGCCTCGTCGTCGCCCGTGTCGCGCGCGTGCTTGATCGCGTCGTCCAG
>JANLUG010000640.1:0-1173 GCA_031363335.1 Gammaproteobacteria bacterium | reverse complement strand
CGATTGACCATGAAGCCCATCGCGCCTTCTTCGTTGTGCTCACAGATGTACGTAATTGTTTTGCCGAAATACTCGCCTTCCTGACCCGGCATCGCGAGCAGGAAGTGGTGCTTCAGACAGGTATCGAGTGCCATGCGCCCGGATGATAGCAGGTGCAAAGACCCACCCTAGGACGACGAATAGTGGTTCTTTCGGAATTGCCAAGTGCGGATGATTTCGAGCACATCGGTCGACTGCCGCATCTCTTCCGGGAACGGCGCGAACGGCGCTGCCTGGCGCACGATTCGGATCGCCGCGTCGTCGAGCACCTTGAAGCCGGACGAGTCGAGGATACGCACCTCCTTCAACCCGCCATCCGGCGTGATCGACACCATCAACCGCAGGCTGCCGTACAGCTGGTCGCGGCGCGCTTCCTCCGGATAGTTCAGGTTTCCGACCGTCTCGACCTTGCGCCGCCACGACTGTAGATAGTACGCATCGACCGCCTGGCGGGCCGACACGCTCGTCAGCCGCCTCACGCGCGGCGACTTCGCTTCGCTGTTGGTCTCCGTGTCGACGCGGGCTTCGAGGCTCGCAATTTCCTGACTGAGGTCCATCAGACGACGCTGGTCCGACGGCGTCAGGCGCGGCTCTACTGCGTCCTGCGGCGATTCGATCGGTGCTTGTTCGTCGCGGGCGCTCGAGGTGGTCAGTGTCGCCTGTGACGCGGCGCGTTGTTCCTGCGGCGTCGGATCTGATGCGACCTGTCGAATGGCGCTGTCGTGGAAGTCGGCCGTCTCGGTGGTGGTCGTTTCGCGCGCTTCGGCGGCATCGCCGCTGCCGAGCTGGTTCGATTGGGCGAGGAAGTCGGCCTTGTCGGGCGCCACGCGATCGTCGTGCTGCGCCAGCGTCACCTCGATCGTAGGCGAACGTGCGTGTTCTACGTGCCATGCGAATCCGACGCCGAGAATCATCGCGGCATGCAAAGAGGCCGCGAGAAACACGGTGAACGACAACCGGTCCCGCGGTGTGATGACGGCATCCATGTTCTGTCTCGAGTCGCCTTCAGCGCCCGGCTCGGCGCGCCTTCTCGTTGAGTTTTGCATCGATGCAATCAATGAGTTTAGCGCCAATGTCGAGCCCGAACTGCGCATCCAGTTCGCGAATGCAGGTCGGGCAGGTGACGTTTACCTC
>JANLUG010000599.1:0-4008 GCA_031363335.1 Gammaproteobacteria bacterium | reverse complement strand
GGATTGACGGCATCCTGAATGAGAGCGCAAGAGCCGGACCTAGTCCGGCTTTTTGCTTTTGGAACGCATGCTTTGGAACGCACGCTTTTGAACGCAGAGTCTTTCGGAGATCGCAAGATGACCAACAGTTTCACTCCGCCGCGCCGCACGCTGATGGGTCCTGGCCCGTCGGATGTCAATCCGCGCGTGCTGGCGGCTTTGGCACGACCGACGATCGGGCATCTCGATCCCGAATTCGTCCGGATGATGGACGAGGTGAAGGCGATGCTGCAGAACGCGTTTCGTACGCGCAATGCCATGACGATGCCGGTTTCGGCGCCGGGTTCCGCGGGAATGGAAACGTGCTTCGTGAACCTGATCGAACCGGGCGACAAGGTCATCGTTTGCGTGAATGGGGTATTCGGCGGTCGCATGAAGGAGAACGTGCGGCGCATCGGTGGCGAAGCCGTCGTGGTCGAAGATGCCTGGGGTTCCGCGGTGGATCCCAACAAAGTCAGTGAGGCGCTCAGCGTACATCCCGACACGAAGATCGTCGCATTCGTCCACGCCGAGACGTCGACCGGCGCTCGCTCGGATGCGCCGACGCTGTGCCGGATCGCGCGCGATCACGGTTGTCTGTCGATCGTCGATGCAGTGACGTCGCTCGCCGGCGTTCCACTCGAAGTCGATGCGTGGGGCGCTGACGCGGTGTATTCCGGCACTCAGAAATGCCTGTCGTGTCCGCCGGGCATATCACCGGTGACGATGAGTTCGGGCGCGGTCGACGCGATCCGCAAGCGCAATGCGCCGGTGCAGAGCTGGTTTCTCGATCTGAACCTCGTGATGGCGTATTGGGGCGGCGAAGGCGCGCGCGTGTATCACCACACGGCGCCGGTGAACGCGCTGTACGGGCTGCACGAATCGCTCGTGATGCTGGAAGAGGAAGGGCTCGAGAACTCCTGGGCTCGCCACGCACGCGAACACGCCGCGCTGCGTGCCGGCGTCGAGGCAATCGGTCTGCGTTTCCTCGTCGACGAACAGTCCCGGCTGCCGCAGCTGAATTCGATCGTCGTGCCGGATGGTGTCGCCGAAGCAGACGTTCGCCGCGCGCTGTTGAACGAATTTGATCTCGAAATCGGCGCCGGTCTCGGTGCGCTGGCGGGTAAAGTGTGGCGCGTCGGCTTGATGGGGCAGAGTGCGTGCCGGCGCAACGTGTTGTACTTCCTGAGCGCGATGGAAGCGACCCTCGGCCGGAGCGGCGCCGTCGCAGCGGCGCGCGCTGCTGTCTAGCGGAGTAAGTCGGCGAACTGAGTTGCCTTAGCGGGGTCGTCAGCCCCACGGAAAGTCGGATGCGTGTTCTTCAAGATCTGCTCGCGATCCCGGGATTACCGCCGGCAGTCGCGCGCAGCTTCCGAAGCGAACAGCTGACCGAATGCACGCTGCCGGTGGCGCTCAGTCTGATCGAGGGCGGCTTCGCTGCCGTCGTCGCCGCGAAGACGTTCGACGTACCGCCGTGGTTGCTCGCAGTGATCTCCGCGTCGCCGATGTTCGGCAATCTATCGAGCTTCGTCTGGAATCGCGTCGCGAGCGCGCGCTCGAAAGTGCCGATGGTGGTGACACTCCAGGGACTGGTGCTCGTCTGCGTGTTTGCCGTAGCCCTGAGCCCACGCTCGATGGTCGGCGCCGTCGTGCTCGTGTGCAGCGTCATCATCGGCCGCCTGTTGATCGCTGGTGTGATCACCGCGCGCAGCGTGACGTGGAGCTTGAACTACGGTCGTCACCTGCGAGCGCGCGTGACGAGCCGCCTGCAGGTCCTTTCCAGCTTCATCACTGTGCTGACGACGAGCGTGGCCGGGCTGATTCTCGACGCGCATCCGGAGAACTATCGCTGGTTGTACGCGGTCGGTGCGCTTGTCGGAACGATCGGCGTCTGGTCGTTCTCGCGCGTGACGGTCCAGGGAGAACTGCGACATCGCGTGCTCGAACGACAAGGCGATAGCAATGCGGACGGCCGCAATGGCTTTATCCGTATCCTTCGCGCCGACAACAAGTACGCGCGCTATCAACTGCACCAGTTCACGTCGGGTGTAGCAGCGATGATGCTGGAACCGGCGCTCGTCTATCTCGTGTCGAAGCAACTCGGTGCGAGCTACATCGTCAGTATCGGCATCATCATGATCATTCCGTTCGCGATGAATCTGATCACGTTGCCGCTATGGGGTCGTTATCTGGATCGCGTACACGTCGCGGAATTCCGCGCGCGGCAGAACGCGATGTGGGTGCTCGGTGTGTTGATCATGTTCTGGGGCGCCTTCACAGGGTCGCTGGCGTGGATCGCGGCGGGACGGCTCGTCAACGGCATCGTCAACGGCGGCGGCTCACTGGCCTGGCAGCTCGGCCACAACGACTTCGCACCGCGCGATCAGCTCGCCGCGTACATGGGTATCCACGTGACGCTGACCGGCGTGCGAGGCGCGTTCGCGCCGTTCCTTGGAATGGCGCTGTATGTCGGCTGGAGTCGCGGTGCGGTGCTGCCCGAGCTGCCGGGTCTCGGTCCGTATCTGTTCCTCGTTTCCGCGGTGCTGGGCGTGATGGCATGGCGCGGCTTCAACACGCTGCGCCACGAAGTCCGTATGGACATTCGGCAGGCATAGAATGCTCACCATGCAAACCGCCAAACCGTTGTTCTCGTATCGCAAATTCTGGGCGCATCGCTTTGGCAATGCGCCGTTTCTGCCGACGACGGCGGAAGAAATGGACGCGCTCGGTTGGGACTCGTGCGACATCGTCATCGTCACCGGCGACGCCTATGTCGATCACCCGAGTTTTGGTATGGCGATCGTCGGCCGGTTACTCGAAGCGCAGGGATTCCGAGTCGGTGTGATCGCGCAGCCCGATTGGCGCAGCGCTGCCGACTTCGCCCGTCTCGGCCGGCCGAATCTGTTCTTCGGCATCACCGCGGGCAACATGGATTCGATGGTGAACCGCTACACGTCGGATCGACGCATCCGCAGCGACGATGCGTACACACCCGGCGGCAAAGCCGGCAGCCGACCCGACCGCAGCGTGATCGTCTATGCACAACGCGCGCGCGAGGCATTCAACGACGTACCGGTCGTCATCGGCGGCATCGAAGCGAGCCTGCGGCGCATCGCGCATTTCGACTACTGGTCGGAGAAGGTCCGGCGCACGGTGTTGCTCGATGCGAGGGCCGACATCCTGTTGTACGGCAACGCCGAGCGCGCGCTCGCGGAGGTCGCGCATCGGCTCGCGGCCGGCGAAGCGATCGATGCGATCACCGACATACGCGGCACCGTCTTCGTGCGCGACGGCGTGCCAGCCGGTTGGGTCGAGGTCGATTCGACGCACCTGGATTCCCCGGGTCCGGTAGCGCCGCATCCGGATCCATACGCGATGTCACCGTCGATGACGACTTCGCCCGATGTTCCGCGGTCGAATGAGGTCGTTGGCGAGGATGCGCCGCGCGTAGTCCGCTTCGTGCGCGACGTACCGAGCGCGCAGCGCGACGTCAGTGTGATTCGGCTGCCGTCGTACGATGCGGTTCGCGACGATCCGGTGCTGTATGCGCATGCGTCGCGGATCCTGCACATGGAATCCAATCCCGGCAATGCACGGCCGTTGGTGCAACGGCATGGTACGCAGGATGTCTGGCTGAATCCCCCGCCGATTCCGCTGACGATGAAGGAATTCGACGCCGTGTACGAATTGCCGTACGCGCGCGCGCCGCACCCGCGTTACGGCGATGCGAAGGTCCCGGCATGGGAAATGATCCGCTTCTCCGTTGCGATCCAGCGCGGCTGTTTCGGCGGCTGTACATTCTGTTCGATCACCGAGCACGAAGGCCGCATCATCCAGAGCCGTTCGGAAGCATCGGTGCTGCGCGAGATCGAGACGATTCGCGACACTGTCGAAGGCTTCACCGGGGTGATCTCGGATCTCGGCGGACCGACGGCGAACATGTACAGGCTCGCGTGCAAGAGCCGCGAGATCGAATCGGCCTGTCGCAGG
>JANLUG010000528.1:0-3584 GCA_031363335.1 Gammaproteobacteria bacterium | reverse complement strand
GCCTCCACCTCCACCGGACTACCAGCACAACCCAGCTACGGCTCGTGCACCCCATTACTCTGCATGAACCGTCGATTCTCCAGGTCGAGCGCGTACTCGAACGCCTCCATCTGCTTGGCATCGAGCAATTTCGACATGTTCTTCAGCGTGTCTTTCGAAATCGTCCGCAACAGACGCGGCACCCGCTTGTCGACATCTTCGCGTGCGTTACGGACCTCGCGGCGGAACATCGCAGTGCACCGATCGTAGTGTTCGTTCATGTTCTTTTCGAACTGCGCGCTCTGATCCGGCCGCACTTCAACGCGCATCAACGCGACCTGCGTGCGTTCGTTCAACGAGGCCGTCGCGTGCGCCACGCATACGGCGAACAGCAATGCGATCGGAACGAGACGAATCATGGCTTCTCCGACTTCGACGTGAGGACCATAGGTGATCGAGCGCGCGTCAGCGCGGTAACGCAAACGCGACGATGCTGTCGCCGACACGCGACCCAAGCGTCGAATGTCCACCGGCCGCGATCACGACGAACTCGCGTCCGCCGAAGCTGTACGTCATCGGTGTGGCCTGTCCGCCGGCGGGCAGTTTGCCTTTCCACAGTTCATGGCCGGTTTCGATGTCGATCGCGCGTAGATAGTCGTCGGTCGCTGCACCGATGAACACGAGACCGGCCGACGTGATTATCGGACCGCCGACGCCGGGCATGCCGTAGTCGAGCTTCAGCAACGGCACGCGACCCTCGGTGGTGCCGAGCGGAACTTCCCAGACGATCTCGCCGCGTTTCATGTCGACCGCCGTCAGCGCGCCCCACGGCGGTGGGTTGCACGGTACGCCGATCGGCGACAGCAGCACCTCGCGCTTCATGCCGAACGGCGTGCCGGTCTGCGGCGAGATTTCCTTGTCCGGTTCCGCGCGCTGCGCCTTTTCGACCTCGTTGGACGGAATCAGCGTAACGACATGCATCACGCGGTTCGTGTTGACGAGCAACCACTGCCGCTGCGGATCCCACGCCGCGCTGCCCCAGTTCACACCGCCGCCGGTGAACGGATACAGGATCGTGCCCTCCACACTCGGCGGCGTGAACAAACCGTTGGAGCGGTGCGACGCGATTTCCTTACGGCACGCGCCGCGATCGAGAAACGTAAAACCCCACGCGTCGTCGGATGTGATGCTCTGCGGCACCAGCGGCGGCGGCTTCTGCGGAAACGGTTGTGTCGGCGACAGCCACTCGCCGTGCACGGCATCGGTCGGAACGGCGCGCTCTTCGACCGGATACACCGGCTTACCGGTCTCTCGATCGAGCGTGAAGACGAGGCCGGTTTTCGTCGGTTGCAACACGGCCGCGATCGGCGCTGCAGTGCCTTCCGGCTGGATCTCGACGAGGTTCGGTTGCGCGGCGAGATCGTAATCCCAGATGTCGTGATGCACGGTCTGAAAGTGCCAGACCAGTTCGCCGGTGGAACCGCGCAACGCAACGACCGAATTCGCATAACGATTGTCGCCGGGCCGCTCCCCGCCGAAGAAATCGGGACTCGCGCTCGATGTCGGCAGAAATATCAGATCGCGTTCGGCGTCGACCGACATCGTGCTCCACACGTTCGCCTGCCCGGTTCGGCTCGCGGAGCCGTTCTGCCACGATTCCGGGAGGTTCGTCGGAATCGGATCGAAGGTCCAGCGCGGCGCGCCCGTACGCGCATCGAACGCACGCACAGTGCCGCGCGGTGCATCGGCGCGCGCGTTGTCGCTGATGGCAGAGCCGACAACCACAACATCGCGAATCACCGCCGGCGACGACGTGATCTGAAACTCGCCGGGCCACAACAACGACATGCCGACGTCGATGCGCACCTGCCCCGCTACGCCGAAGTCGCCGCACGCGCGTCCGGTGTCGGCGTCGAGCGCGATCAACCGCGCGTCATTCGTTCCCATGAAGACGCGCGCGCTGCACTCGCCTTGCCTGGTCGCGTCTTGCCAGTAAGACACTCCGCGACATACGAACTGATTCGCAGGGTTCTGATCGAGCGAGATCTTCGCGTCGTACTCCCACACTTTTGTACCGGAGCCTGGATCGAGCGCAATGACGCGATTGAACGGCGTGCAATAGATCAGCTTGTCGCGCACCAGAATCGGTGTCGCTTCGTGCGCGCTGTGGTGCAGCGCTTCGGGTTTGATGGCGAGATCACCGGAATGAAATTCCCAGGCGACCTCGAGCGAGCCGACGTTGCTCCGATCGATCTGCTCGACCTGCGCGTAGCGGGTGCCACCGGCGTCGCCGCCGTAGTGGGTCCAACCGGTCGCGCCGGCGATGATCAGCAGCAGTTCAATCATCGAAAGCCAGATCCGCAACGTATGGATTGCATTTGCGCTCCCAGCCGAATGTGGAGGTTGGCCCATGACCGGACAAAAACGTCACCGTTTCGCCGAGCGGCCACAGCTTGTATCGAATCGAATGCACGAGCGCCGGATAGCTGCCGCGCGGCAGATCGGTGCGGCCGACGCCGCCGTTGAACAACACGTCGCCGACCAGCGCGTAGTTGCTACTGCGCTCGAAGAAGACGACGTGCCCCGGCGTATGCCCCGGACAATGAATGACATCGAGCGTCAGTTCGCCGACCCGAACCACGTCGCCGTCGTCGAGCCAACGAGTCGGCTCGAACGCGGCCGCATCGTTCATACCGTAGCGCGCGCCGTGCTCACCGAGACGTTCGATCAGAAACGCATCGTCGCGGTGCGGCCCGATGATCGGTACTGCAAGCCGTCGCGCCAACTCGGCAGCCGCGCCGGCGTGATCCAGATGGCCGTGCGTCAGCAACACCTGCGTGACATCTACCCGCTGCATCGCGATCTCCGCCTCAACGCGATCGAGGTCGCCACCGGGATCGACCACCGCAGCGTAGCGCGCGGCCTCACACCAGATCAGCGAGCAGTTCTGACGAAATGGGGTGACCGGAATGACGGCGATCTGCATGCCGGCAACGTCGCAGAATCACCACGGCCGCGCAAGCACACGGCGTCGGGCTACCGGCTACTGCAGCAACACCACGTATCGCAAACGGAACAGCGGATTGCCCGCGCCGGTCGGCGCCGCCATCGCGCCGCTCGGCGCAATTCGAACCGCGCGGATCGCGGCATCGAATCCATTCGCATCCGGCACCGGCGTGTAGCCGAATGTGGTGCCGTCGCTGGAGTACGACACGTTCGTCGTGTAGTTGAAGGTGAGCGCGGTCGGCACCGGCGAAGTCGATTCGTCGAAGCGCACCGGCGTGCCGCCGCCCGCACAGGCAGACACGACGCACATCGATTGGCTCGTTGGGAGAGTGTTGACGACCACAACCGAATTCGCGTCGACGATGCCCGGACCGGTCAGAACTGGAGCAGACGCGATGGCCGTGCCAAAGCTGACAAAGGCATCCGCCATCGATACGGCGAGGAAGCCCTGCAGCCAGGGCTGCTGGTCCACCGCAAACAGCTGCGTGCCGGCCTTGATCCGGTCCAGCCCGGCACCGTCCATATCGAACGACGCCAGCTTGACGGTTCCGGTCATTGCGGCCTGTTCGATCCCGGTGGCGGCAGAGTTGGCATCGGCG
>JANLUG010000504.1:0-8422 GCA_031363335.1 Gammaproteobacteria bacterium | reverse complement strand
CACGCCTTGATGATCGCGTTGCGTGGGTCCGACGCTGTCAGACATGCACTCGTGCGTGACCGGTGCAATCGGTTCGTTGCGCGGCCCGTTGCACGGCGGTGCCAACGAAGCGGCGATGGACATGATCGAGAAGTTCCACTCCGCGAGTGAAGCGACGGCCGGCATCCAGGGCATGCTGGCGCGCAAAGACAAGATCATGGGCTTCGGCCACGCGATCTACAGTACGTCGGACCCACGCAACGCGATCATCAAGGCGTGGTCGGAGAAGCTCGGAAAATCCGTCGGCGATACGGTGTTGTATCCGGTGTCCGCCGCGGTCGAGAAGGCAATGTGGGATGAGAAGAAGCTGTTTGCGAACGCCGACTTCTACCATGCATCCGCATACCACTTCATGGGCATTCCGACGAAGCTGTTCACGCCGATCTTCGTCTGCTCGCGTGTGTCCGGCTGGACCGCTCACATCATCGAGCAGCGTTCCAACAATCGCATCATCAGGCCGAGCGCCGACTACGTCGGCCCGCCCGCGCGCCCCTTCGTAAAAATGGCAGATCGTTAACAGGAGACCACGAACGACATGAGTGCAAATGTAGATCTCAACGTACGTCCCGATCCGGACAAGGAGTTGGTCGACATCGCCGACTACGTAACCGTGTTCCAGATCAAAAGCAGCGAAGCGTACGACACGGCGCGTAACTGCCTGATCGATACGTTGGGGTGTGGATTTCTGGCGCAGCGATTCCCGGAGTGCAGCAAACACCTGGGTCCGATTGTGCCGGGAACGACGGTGTTGAACGGTGCGAGGGTTCCGGGCACGCAGTTCGAACTCGATCCGGTGAAAGCCGCCTGGGACATCGGCTGCATGATCCGATGGCTCGATTTCAACGATACGTGGCTCGCAGCGGAGTGGGGGCATCCTTCCGATAATCTGGGCGGCATTCTCGCCGTAGCGGACTACGTCAGCCGTACGAATGTCGCGGCGGGCAAGAAGCCGCTGGTGATGCGCGATGTGCTTACCGCGATGATCAAAGCGCACGAGATTCAAGGTTGCCTTGCGCTCGAGAACAGCTTCAACCGTGTCGGTCTGGACCACGTGCTGCTCGTCCGCGTCGCATCAACTGCGGTGGTTACCGAGTTACTCGGAGGCAGCCGCGACCAGATCGTGGATGCGCTGTCGCATGCATGGGTCGACGGATCCTCCCTGCGTACCTATCGGCACGCACCGAACGCCGGTCCGCGAAAGTCGTGGGCTGCCGGCGATGCGACAAGCCGCGCGGTTCGCCTTGCGATGCTCGTGCTCAAGGGCGAGATCGGTTACCCCAGTGCGCTAACGGCGCCGAAGTGGGGCTTCTACGACGTTTCCTTCAAGGGGCAACCGTTCAAATTCCAGCGGGAGTACGGCTCCTATGTCATGGAAAACGTGCTTTTCAAGATCTCGTTCCCGGCCGAGTTTCATGCCCAGACGGCCGTCGAGGCCGCGGTGACACTGCATCCGAAAGTGGTCGGCCGTCTCGATCAGATCGACCGGATCGTGATGACAACGCACGAGTCGGCAATTCGGATCATCAGCAAGACCGGCACGCTGAACAATCCAGCGGACCGCGATCATTGCCTTCAGTACATGGCGGCTATCGGCTTGCTCAAGGGCAACCTTGTTGCCGAGGACTACGAAGACGATGTCGCGGCAGATCCGCGGGTCGACAAAATCCGGGAATTGATGGTGGTCGAAGAAGATGCTCGATACAGCCGCGAGTATCACGAGCCGGACAAACGCTCCATCGCCAACGCGATACAGGTGTTCTTCAAGGATGGGACGAAGACGGAAAAGGTCGTCGTCGAATATCCGATCGGTCACCGACGCCGCCGGAAGGAGGGGATTCCGATTCTGGAGGAGAAGTTCCGCCGCAATCTGCTGACGCGTTTCCCGGGACGACGCACCGCGCACGTCTTCGAACTCGCCAAGTATCAGAAGCGACTCGAGTCTATGCCGGTGAACGAGTTCATGGATCTGCTCGTGATTTGATGGCGATCGTTCTCCCAGATCTCTGTGATGCGCACGGCGATGTCGTGCGCGTCGCGGAACCGATCTTCGCTTCGTTCGGCAAGCGCACCCGCTATGGCGGCATCATCGAAACAATCAAGTGTTTCGAAGACAACTCTCTCGTTGCCGAGCGAGTGGCCACCGCCGGTCACGGCCGCGTGCTCGTCATCGATGGAGGTGGTTCGAAGCGCTGCGCGCTCGTTGGCGACAATCTCGCGCGGCATGCGTCCGCCAATGGCTGGCAGGGCGTCATCGTGTTTGGTTGTGTTCGAGACGTTGAGGAACTCGCAGAAATCGAGTTGGGTGTACATGCACTTGCGCCGCATCCGCTGCGGAGCGTGAAGCGTGGCACCGGCGAGAACGGCGTGGTCCTCAGGTTCGCGGGCGTTGAATTCGTGCCGGGGAACTACGTTTACGCGGATGCTAACGGGGTCATCGTGGCGCCGACTGCTCTGGCCATCGCGTAGAAAAAGGGCGGCTCGCGCCGCCCTCATTCCTGGTATCGCCTTTAACTCAATGCGCTTTGTGGAATTGCGCTTCTTCGGTCGATCCGGTCAATGCGGTCACCGATGACTGACCACCTTGGATCACGTTGGCCACATCATCGAAGTAGCCGGTGCCGACTTCCTGCTGGTGGCTGACGAACGTGTAGCCGTCTTTGGCAGCGGCGAATTCCGCTTCCTGAAGTTCGACGTACGCGGACATCTGCCGTTCCACGTAGCCCTTCGTCAGTGTGTACATGTTGTACCACATGGAGTGGATGCCGGCTAAGGTGATGAATTGGAACTTGTAGCCCATCGCCGCGAGCTCGACCTGAAACTTCGCGATCGTCTTGTCGTCGAGGTTCTTCTTCCAGTTGAACGACGGCGAGCAGTTGTACGACAACATCTGATCGGGATATTCCTTCCGGATCGCTTCTGAGAAGCGCTTCGCCTCGTCGAGTGACGGCACCGCCGTTTCACACCAGATCAGATCTGAGTACGGTGCCTATGCGAGGCCGCGCGAGATCGCCTGATCGAGACCGGCGCGCGTCTTGTAGAAACCTTCTGCGGTGCGCTCGCCCGTGATGAATGGCTTGTCCCATTCATCGATATCGGAGGTAACCATGTCGGCGGCGTTGGCGTCGGTGCGGGCCATCAGAATCGTTGGGACATCGCAGACATCTGCGGCGAGTCGCGCGGCAATGAGTTTCTGCACCGCCTCGGATGTCGGAACGAGAACTTTGCCGCCCATGTGGCCGCATTTCTTCACCGATGCGAGTTGATCCTCGAAGTGCACACCGGCGGCGCCGGCCCCGATCATTGCCTTCATCAGTTCGAAAGCATTCAGTACGCCGCCGAAGCCGGCTTCCGCATCCGCCACGATGGGCGCGTAGAAGTCGATGCCATCGTCGATCCCTTTCGACCACTGGATCTCGTCGGCGCGACGAAACGCGTTGTTGATTCGGTTCACCAGCGTCGGCACCGAGTTCACCGCGTACAGCGATTGGTCGGGATACATCGTCTCGGACGTGTTGTTGTCGGCGGCGACCCGCCAGCCGGAACAGTAAATCGCCCTGATGCCTGCTTTGACTTGCTGCACCGCCTGGCCGCCGGTTACGGCGCCGAGTGCGTTGATGTAGTCCTCTTTCGTCATGAGGTCCCACAACTTGTCTGCGCCATGCGCGGCAAGCGCGCTGCGGTGCGGGATGGTGCCGCGCAGTTTGACGACGTCTTCGGCCTTGTAGCCGCGCTTGACGCCCTTCCAGCGTGGATTCTTTTTCCACTCCGCCTCCAGCTCTTTGATCTGCTCTGCGCGCGGTTTGCGTGGAACGAAATGAAGCGCCATGGCTATCCCTCTGAGTTTTACCGGTGGAGGCGGGGCATTTTAGAGACCGAGAATAGAAAGAAAAGTGAAAGGATGAAAACTAACACTTGCCACATTGGAATGTGTCTAGAAGATCGCCGGGTCAGAGGACCTCGTACGCAGGTAGCGTAAGGAAGTCCGCCAGTTCGTCGCCGGTAGTGAGTCGGTCCATCATCTCAGCGGCCTCACGGAAGCGTCCGTCCTGATAGCGCGCTTCTCCGACTTCGTCCCGAACCACCTGAAGCTCTTCGTTCAGCATCTCGCGGAAGAGTACCTTCGTGACGGTCTTGCCGTTGGAAAGCTGTTTGCCGTTTTGGATCCACTGCCAGATAGATGCGCGGGAAATCTCGACAGTCGCCGCATCTTCCATCAACCCGTAGACGGGCACGCAGCCGGTCCCTGAAATCCACGCTTCGATGTACTGAATCGATACCCGAATATTGGTGCGCATACCCACTTCGGTCCGCTCGCCCGTTGGAACGGCCAACAGATCGGCCGCGGTCGTTACCGGGTCCTGGCTGCGCGAGACGTCCAACTGGTTGGTATGGCCTTGAGGAATGTGCCGATCGAAGACCTGCATGGCGAGGTCCGCCAGGCCCGGATGCGCAACCCAGGTGCCGTCGTGGCCGTTCGCTGCTTCGAGCGTCTTGTCTGCGAGGACCTTTGCCGCGACCTGTTCGTTCTGCTGCGGATCTTTGCTGGGAATGAACGCGGCCATTCCGCCCATCGCGAGGGCGCCGCGACGATGGCAGGTACGAATCAATAAACGCGAATACGCGCTGAGGAACGGCTTATCCATCGTCAGCGCTTGTCGATCCGGCAATACACGATCCACGTGTTTCCGTAGTGTTTTGATGTAACTGAAGATGTAATCCCAGCGTCCGCAGTTCAGTGCAACGGCGTGGTTGCGCAGCGCGTAGAGGATCTCGTCCATTTGGAAGGCAGCGGGCAGGGTCTCGATGAGGAATGTTGCCTTGATCGTTCCCACAGGCACGTTGAATCGCTGCTCGGTATATGTGAACACCGAATCCCACCACGCCGCTTCTTCATGACTCTGGATCTTCGGGACGTAGTAGTAGACGCCGGAACCGTTCGCGCGACGCGTCTGGTAGTTGTGGAAGAAGTACAAACCGAAGTCGAACAGGCATCCAGGGATTCGCTCGCTGCCGGTCCAGCCGACGTGCTTTTCGCTCAGGTGCAGGCCGCGAACGCGCGCGATCAGCACGGCGGGTTCTGCCTTCAGCCTATAGATCTTGCCGTCGGGATTCGTGAACTCGATGGTCCGGCGGTTCGCGTCGCGGAGATTGAGTTGGCCTTCGACGACGTTCTGCCAGGTTGGTGCCAACGAATCTTCGAAGTCGGCCATGAACACGCGAACGTTGGCGTTCAGCGCGTTGATGATCATCTTTCGATCGACAGGCCCGGTGATCTCCACTCTACGATCTAGAAGATCCGGTGGTATGCCGGCGATCTTCCAGTCGCCGTCGCGAATCGCTTTCGTCTCCGGAAGGAAGTCGGGTAACTCACCGGCGTCCATCCGCGCCTGGAAGGCAACTCGCTTATCCATCAACGCTGCGAGTGGCGGTTGAAACCGCTGCACCAGATCGGCAACGAACGACATCGCCTCGTCGGTGAGGATTTCACGGTACTCGGCGGTGACTCGGCCGCGAACCTCGAGCCCACCGATCGTCTGGGCTTCTGCGGTCAATGACATTGCGGTTGCTGCTCGAAAAAAAGCGGGGCGCAATCATGCCCCCTGGTTCGCGAAGGTGTCAATTTGGCGGCTTCGGTCCTGGGAGTTCGAAACGGACGTACATGATCCGTTCGTCCGGGTCGTAGATCGAGATGGGTTGCCACTCGCCCGGCGTCAGCGGAACGTGATGTCGCGTACCGGCGTACTCGACAGCGACCGTCGCGCCCCCGTCCGAAGTAGGAAAGTGCATCTCGAGTGTCACCGGGGAAACCGAAGCTTCCGCGTCAGTAGCCATCGGGAGGTACAGATTCCCGATATGGATCACGCCGTCTATCTGGTTCGGGTCGTTGGACCATCGCAACGTGATTCGATCGCCGCTCGAAACGGGGTACGCGTGCACCGCTCCGGTGGTCTCTACACAGGTTCCCTTCGCCGATGCGCACAAGGGGCGGTGGTCTGAAACACTGAGTGTTGGCGAAGATGTGGGTGCCGTCGGGGGCAATGTTCCGTAGTGGGCCGCCAACGCCGGTTCACCGAGCGTCGCTGCGAGCATGGCGGCAACCAGGACGAACGTCCGACAGTCTCTCAAAGGCTCAACAGCCGCAGTTCGGGGTCATCGGTGCTGCGTTCGTGGAAGGCTGTGAACGACTCCGACATACGGCGCGCCTCTACGCGGTCGTTCAGATTGAGCCAACCGACGTAAGTCTGCAGTTCCGTTTGTACCCAAATTGCGGCGTCATCGGCGACGATGAAACTACCGCGTGGTACGTTTTCGTCGGGTAGACGCCGCATCTCAATTTTGCTGGGCATACGACGCGCGAGTTCGAGCATGGGATGGGCAGCTTCCGCAATCGCCCTGGTGTCCTCGACGAGAACTCGGGCGCTTGCATGGCGACTGCGTCTTACGAATTCGGACATTGCGATCAGGCATGGTTCGTATGCAAAGAGCGTGCGGTCGAGATCGGGGCTCAGGATCAGCACCTTGCGGCGTGCACTCTTGAGTAACTCGACCACGGCGGCACGGCAGTCGAACTCGGATTCAAATGCTCGGCTGATGTTTGGAAGCACCGCTGCCGGCGCGCTGGTCGGATTCACAAGGGGCGATCCGCGGAGAGGTTTCGAAGGCACGAAAGCAATCGGCAGTGCCAGCTCCATCTCGATATGCGGGATCCCGGCTTCGATGAACTCCGCGCCGACCGGCAGAAATCCGGCTTTCCGATAGAACCCTTCGGCGTGCGTTTGCGCGTGCAGGAACACCCGCGTCATTCCCGTGCTGGCGGCGTGAGCAACCGCGGCGTCGAGAAGCTGTCGCCCGATGTGACGGCCGCGATATTCCTCGAGCACGGCCATGCGTCCAACCTGGCCGGTTGCGACGAGGCGTGCGGTGCCCAAGGGCAGTCCCATTTCGTTCAACGCGATGAAGTGGCTCGCTTGGTCGTCGAGGCCGTCCCACTCGAGATCGAGAGGAACCTTCTGCTCCTCGAAGAACACCCGCTGACGAATGGCGCGGAGCTTCTCCATGTGCGTCGACCATTCGACCTTGATCGCGTGGACCGCCATCAGTCGATCCGCTTCGCCAATTCGGCCGCCAGGCCGATGTACTGGTCGGGCGTGAGAGACGCGAGAGATGCGCGTGCATCATCGGGTAGCGGCAGCGACTGAAGGAGTTCGGCAAATGTCTCGCGATCGAGCTGTCGGCCGCGTGTGGCCTGCTTGAGCTGTTCGTAAGGTTCTGCCAGTCCGTGTTTGCGCATGACGGTCTGCACCGCTTCCGCGAGAACCTCCCAGCTCTTGCTGAGGTCCTGAGCGATGACAGCACGATTCAATTCCAGTTTGCCGATGCCTCTCAGCGCGGAATCGTATGCAACGATGCAATATCCCAAAGCCACACCGAGGTTGCGCAGCACGGTTGAATCGGACAAATCGCGCTGCCAGCGGGATATGGGGAGTTTCTCCGCCAGATGCAGCATCAAGGCGTTCGCAACGCCGAGATTGCCCTCGGAATTTTCGAAGTCGATCGGGTTGACCTTATGCGGCATGGTCGACGAGCCGGTTTCGCCTTCGACGCGACGTTGTGCGAAGTACCCGATCGAAATGTATCCCCAAATGTCTCGATCGAAATCCAACAGGATCTGGTTGAATCGGGACAGTGCGTGAAAGTACTCGGCTATGTAGTCGTGGGGTTCGATCTGGGTGGTGTAGAGGTTGTAGTCGAGGCCCAACGACTCGACAAAGTCGCGGGTTACCTTTGGCCAATCTAACGCAGGATAAGCGGCCGTATGTGCGTTGAAGTTGCCCACGGCACCGTTGAACTTGCCGAGAATCTCGACCGAACGAAACGCGTCGCGCTGGCGTTCGAGGCGCTTCGATACATTTGACAGTTCCTTGCCCATCGTCGTTGGCGATGCAGCCTGACCGTGCGTTCGGCTCAGCATCGCAACATCCGCAAACGACGTTGCGGAACTTGCGATGGCATCGATGAGTTGCTGCATCTGCGGCAACAGGAGCACCTCGCGTGCGTCCTTGAGCGTTAACGCGTGTGCGAGGTTGTTGATGTCTTCGGAGGTGCACGCGAAATGCACGAACTCGATGTGCGGAACGAGCTCCGGAATTTTTGCCAGCTTTTCTTTGACGAAGTACTCGACGGCCTTTACGTCGTGGTTCGTGGTTCGCTCGATCTCCTTGATGCGTGCGCCATCCGTGGCGTCGAAGTGCTCTTCTATGGCGGTCAGCGCATCGCGCACCAATGGGCTCAGAGACGGGAGTTCTGCAACTGCCGCCTGGCTCGCCAGGTGCTGGAACCACCGCAACTCGACGCGGACTCGGTAGCGTTGCAGACCAAGCTC
>JANLUG010000485.1:0-2990 GCA_031363335.1 Gammaproteobacteria bacterium | reverse complement strand
CGCTGCACGTTGACGGCACCGCGTTTTTTTTCGGCCGCGATGCGATCGAGGATGCCTTCCTTCTCCGCTTCGTCGAGCGCGTAGAAAACTTCCTTGCCGATGTCGATCCGATATAGCGGCGGCATCGCAATATAAACATGGCCGGCATCGACGAGCGGCCGGTAGTGACGCAGGAATAGCGCGCACAACAGCGTCGCAATGTGCGCACCGTCGGAATCGGCGTCGGCGAGGATGCAGATTTTGTCGTAGCGCAGGCCCGACAGGTCCGCTGAGGCGGGGTCTACGCCCACGGCGACGCTGATGTCGTGCACCTCCTGCGACGCGAGAATCTCCGACGACGATACTTCCCACGTGTTCAGAATTTTGCCGCGCAGCGGCATCACTGCCTGAAACTCGCGGTTGCGCGCCTGCTTGGCGGAACCGCCGGCGGAGTCGCCCTCGACCAGGAACAGTTCGGTGCGGCCGCTATCCTGCGTCGAGCAATCGGCGAGCTTGCCCGGCAGCGCGGGGCCCGACGTGATCTTCTTGCGCTCCACCTTCTTCGCGGCCTGCAGCCGCCGTTGCGCATTGCGGATCGCGATCTCGGCGATCTTTGCACCGTCCTGAGGATGTTCGTTCAACCAAAGACTGAACGCGTCTTTCGACACGCCGGAAACGAACGCCGCCGACTGCCGCGACGACAACCGCTCTTTCGTCTGCCCCGAAAACTGCGGGTCCTGCAGTTTTGCGGACAACACGTAGCTGCACTGATCCCACAGATCTTCGCCGGTCAACTTCAGGCCGCGCGGCAACAGGTCGCGAAATTCGCAGAATTCTTTCATCGCTTCGGTCAGCCCTGAGCGCAGGCCGTTGACGTGCGTTCCGCCGAGCGGCGTTGGAATCAGGTTGACATAACTCTCGGTGACGAGATCGCCGCCGTCGGATATCCACGCAATCGCCCAATCGACCGCTTCGTGGTTTCCTTGTGCGCCATAGCAGAACGGTTGGGCCGGCACCATCTCGGCCGCGCCGAGTTCCTGAACGAGGTAGCCCGAAAGCCCGTCTTCGTAGACCCATTCATCCGTTTCCACCTTGTCGCCGCGGTGCACGCTCAAACTGACTTTGAGTCCGGGGCACAATACCGCTTTGGCGCGCAGCAGGTGCTTCAAGCGTCCGACGGCGATCTGCGTCGTATCGAAGTAGGCCGGGTCCGGCAGAAAATGCACGCGCGTGCCGGTGTTGCGCTTGCCGACGCTGTCGATGACCTTCAATTTCGTCACCGGCTCGCCGTGCTCGTAGCGCTGGTGATGCACCGAACCATCGCGGCGCACTTCCACTTCGAGCCAGCTCGACAAAGCGTTCACCACCGATACGCCGACACCGTGCAGGCCGCCGGAAAACGCATACGTGGTGTTGTCGAACTTACCGCCCGAATGCAGCCGCGTGAGAATCAATTCGACACCCGACAACTTGTACTCGGGGTGCATGTCCACCGGCATGCCGCGGCCGTCGTCGATTACATCGACCGAACCGTCTTCGAACAGCGACACGCGGATCTCGTGCGCGTGCCCGCCGAGTGCCTCATCGACACTGTTGTCGACCACTTCCTGAACGAGGTGGTTCGGCCGCGATGTGTCGGTATACATCCCGGGACGCTTGCGCACCGGGTCGAGCCCCGACAGCACTTGAATGGATTCAGCTGAGTATTTCGATTCCGCCATGTAACGTTCGCCGCGTCCTGCGTTTAGTGTTTCTTGAATCCTGAGAGATCGAGGGTCACCGCGAATTCGGTTGCCCGACCCACGCGGGTCGTGAGGGTACCGTCGGCGGCGAGTTCGAGCCAGCGCCATCCCGGCGGCGTCGCGTCGACCGAAAAACGTTCGCTGCCCGGCACGAACTGAAAACACGTCGACGGTGTCGTCAGAATCGGCACGCCGCGATGCATCGAACTCGATTCCTGATGCACGTGTCCGCAAACGTACGCCTTTACCCTCGCATCATCCGCCAGCACGTCGAGCAGTTCGGCGCCGTTGGCGATGCAGCCCTTGTCGAGCCACGGTGTGCCGAGCGGAAACGGCGGATGGTGCCCGGCGACGATCACGAAGCGCGCGGCGGTATATGCGAGCAAGTCGCGCACGCGCGCGAGTTCCGCGGCTGCCACCTCGCCGCCTTCGGCGTTGTCGACATGCGTGTCGATCGCCATGACGCTCCACTCACCAAGCCGCAGTTCGAGGCCGTCGGGGCGCTGTCCATTCAACGGCGCCGCGAGATCGTGATTGCCCGGCAACCATAGCGCGGAGCCGCGGTAGTGCGACGCGATCACCGAACGCACACGCGCGTAAGTGTCCGGCGCCGCGGAATGAGCGATATCGCCGGTGACGAGCAACGCATCCGGCGCGCGCTCCGACAGCGCGGCGCCCAATACCGCATCGAGGCTCGCGGCCGTGTCGACGCCTAACAGGCGAGAACCCGCCGCCGGCAGCAGATGCAGGTCGGTGATCTGGAGAAGGGAAAGCGTTCCGGAGCTGGCCATCAACGCAGTGTCGTGTCACACGACACTATGTCAACAGCGCATCAACAGCGGGTCAACCGCCGCCGGCCACCACCGCCTCGTCCTCGGCTACGCCGTGGTAGAGACATGCAGACAGGTATTCGGCGAGGAAACGATTGATCTGCGCCTTCTCGTCGCGTTGACGCATCTCATCGTTGGGATAGCTGTAGACCGGATGGAATCGTCGGCCGGCCTGGAACTCGATCACTTCGGCCGAACGCGCATCGTGATACATCCGCACCATCAACCGCGGCGCCGGCAGGTGGAATGCGAGACCTTCCAGCCACGGATGCTGAGAGACTTCGATGAGCGACGTATACGGACAGCGCTCCAGCAAACGAATACGCACCGTCACTCGTCGATCTGCAAGCATCAGCACCAACACGCGCTCTTCGCGATCGTCGAGGTCCGGTGCGAGCTTGATGAGCCGCAAATAATTTGCGTCGCATTCCGCCATGTG
>JANLUG010000483.1:0-2824 GCA_031363335.1 Gammaproteobacteria bacterium | reverse complement strand
TGGCCGGGCGCCTGCCCGGTCACATGAACGTACTGCTCGCCGAAGCGGACGTCGATGCCTTCGCTGCGCAACCGATGCGTCATGTCGCTGACTTCGCCTTGCGCGCGCGACACCGCCATGCCGTATCCCGGCACGATGATCACCGCTTTCGCGGCGCGCAGCGCATTCGCGACCTCGGCCGCGCTCGTCGCCACGACATTGCCTTGCGGCACCGCCACCGACGACTCGCCCGAGGTGCCGAAGCCGCCCATGATCACCGAGATGAAGCTACGGTTCATGGCGCGACACATGATGTACGAGAGGATCGCGCCGCTCGATCCGACCAGCGCGCCGGTGACGATCAGCAGGTCGTTCGACAACATGAAGCCGGTGGCCGCCGCGGCCCAGCCCGAGTAGCTGTTCAGCATGCTGACGACCACCGGCATATCGGCGCCGCCGACGGCTGCGACGAGGTGCACGCCCATCGCCATTGCGATCACAGTCATCGCGAGAAGCGGCACAACGCTGCTGGAATCTGCGGCTGCACCGACGAAGCCGTAACCCAACCACAGTGCCGCGACCAGAGCGACCAGATTCAGTACGTGCCGCATCGGCAACAGCAGCGGTTTGCCGGAGATGGTGCCCTGCAATTTGCCGAACGCGACGATCGAGCCGGTAAAGGTGATCGCACCGATGAATATGCCGATGAAGATTTCGACCTGATGGATGGTCCTCTCGGTACCGGCGAACTGGACGTCGGGATCGATGTAGCTGGAGATGCCCACCAGCACGGCGGCCAGCCCGACGAAGCTGTGCAGCATCGCGACGAGCTGCGGCATCTGCGTCATTTCGACGCGCGCAGCGACCGATCCGCCGATCGCAGCACCGATCAGAATCGCGGGGATCAGCACGACGAGCCCGCCGAGGTGGACGCCGAACACGGTGGCGGCGATCGCGAGCGCCATGCCGAGCACGCCGTAGATGTTGCCGCGCCGTGACGTCTCCTGCTTGCTCAGCCCGCCCAGGCTCAGGATGAAGAGTATCGCGGCACCGAGATATGAAACGGTGATGTAGCCGATCGCCATAAGCTTCTCGTTAGTCCCTGTGGAACATCTTCAACATGCGGTGCGTTACCAGGAAACCGCCGCAGATGTTGATCGTGGCGATCAGCACCGATACACCGGCCAGCGCTTTGACCAGCCACGATGCGTTGCCGATCTGCAGCAGCGCGCCGATGACGATGATGCCGCTGATCGCGTTGGTGACGCTCATCAGCGGCGTGTGCAGCGCCGGCGTTACGTTCCAGATCACGTGGAAGCCGAGAAAGCAGGCGAGCACGAACACCGTCAGGTGCTGCATGAACGCGACCGGTGCATCGCCGCCGACCGCCGCCAGCGCGATTGCGGCGAGTGTGAGCAGTAACGCTGCGCTGCTCGCTTTGATCGGCCCGGATTTCTTCTTGGCGGCAATGGCGACAGATGCCGTAGCGGATTTGGCTGCACCTGTAGCCGCGACAGAGCTAACTGCCGACGGTTGCGGCGGCGGGATGGGCACCTTCGGCGGTGGCGGCGGCCAGGTGATGCGGCCTTGGTGCACCACCGTTGCGCCGCGAATGACGTCGTCTTCCATGTCGATGACGAAGCGGCCGTCTTTGGCCGGCGTCAGTTCGGTGAGCAGGTGCTGCAGGTTGGTGGCATAGAGCTGGCTCGATTGTGTCGGCAGACGGCTCGGCAGATCGGTGTAACCGATGATTGTGACGCCGGAATGTTCGACCACTTCGCCAGGCACCGTGAGATCGCAGTTGCCCCCTTGTTCGGCCGCCAGATCGACGATGACGCCGCCGTCGGTCATCGATTCGATCATGCCGGCCGTGATCAGTTTCGGTGCGGGCTTACCCGGGATCTGCGCGGTGGTGATGATAATGTCCACTTCCATCGCCTGGCGCGCGAATAGATCCATCTCGGCCTTGATGAATTCGGGACTCATCTGCTTCGCGTAGCCGCCCGCGCCGGCGCCTTCCTCTTTGAGGTCGAGTTCGAGTACTTCGGCGCCGAGACTCTTGATCTGTTCCTGCGCCTCCGGACGGACGTCGAATGCCCTGACGATCGCACCGAGGCTACGTGCGGCGCCGATAGCCGCGAGACCCGCAACACCGGCGCCGATCACCATGACCTTTGCCGGCGGCACTTTGCCCGCGGCGGTGAACTGACCCATAAAGAAGCGGCCGAAATGCTGCGCTGCTTCGATGACGGCGCGATAACCGCCGATGTTCGCCATCGAACTCAATGCATCGAGCTTCTGCGCGCGCGTCATGCGGGGCACGCAGTCCACCGCGAGCACGCTGACCTTGCGAGCCTTGAGCCGGTTCATCAGATCGGGGTTCTGGGCGGGCCAGATGAAGCTGACCAGCAACGCGCCTTCGCGCAGCAGTTCGGTTTCGTGCACGCCGAGGCGCACGTCCGGTTCCGGTGCGCGCACCTTCAGCACGATATCCGACATCGTCCACAGCGCTCTCGCGTTGGGCACGATCTCGGCGCCGGCCTGGCGGTATGCATCGTCGGTGAACGCAGCATTGGCGCCGGCGCCCCGTTCGATCGCCACCTGGTAGCCCAGCTTCGCGAGCTGCTCCACTGACTCGGGCGTTGCGGCTACGCGGCGCTCGCCGACGTGAATTTCCTTGGGTATGCCGATCTTCATCAGGCTCGTCTCTCCATGACCTCGTTGCCCTTGACGTCGTTCGCCTTGATGCCGCTGCGACCCGCTTTGACAGACTAAGGAATGTCCGCAAAACCTACCTCCTTGTCAACTAACGACGATATAATGGCGCGCATCGATCAGCAGGATG